>JANMTH010000684.1:0-2940 GCA_031390305.1 Thermoflexaceae bacterium | reverse complement strand
CGTGTGGGGCTCGCCCGCGAACCTGAAGGACGGAACCGCGGTTGTCGCCGCCGGGTTCCCGATCCCGTCAGACCCATCAGGACGGACCACCGGCGACGCGACGTTCACCTTCGGACGGATTTCGGCGAGCCGCCAGTTCCAGGGCGCCGAGTTCCTTCAGCACGACGCGGAGATCAATCCCGGGAACTCTGGCGGCCCCCTGGTCGATCTCTGTGGGCGGGTTGTCGGCGTCAACACGCAGGTCGCATACATTCCCGGGCAGCCCTCGCGCGCGCCCGGGATAAACTTCGCGATCAGCGTCTCCGACGCGAGAAGGTTGAGCAGCCAATGGTTGCCGCTGCGATGAGCACGCCCGCCGGTCCGCCCCGGAAGCTCGTCATCTTCGCCGTGAGCGACACGGGACGTTCTCGCAAGGCGAACCAGGACTACGCCTACGCCGGTCCCGTCCCGGGCGCGGGCGATTGGGATCTCCTCGCCGTCGCCGATGGCCTCGGCGGGCACGCCCGTGGCGAGTGGGCCAGCCAGCGGACGATCGAACTCTTCGCCGCCTCGCTCGCGGACCTCCTTCAGGAAGGGGAGCCCCGGGCGGCCCTTGCCGCCGCCGTGACGGCCGCGAACGCGACCATCAACCAGGAGGCGCGCGAGCAGGGGTCTCCTGGCGCGGCCACGACCCTGGTAGCGGTGATCGCCCGAGACGGCGAGGCCTGGTGGGTGAACGTCGGCGACAGCCGCCTGTATCGCTGGTCCGCCGGCGAACTCCGGCAGGTCAGCGCCGATCACTCGTGGGTGGCGGAACAGGTGCGCGCCGGGGCCCTGCCGGCCGAAGCGCTGCGCCATCACCCGAACAAGAACGTCGTCACGCGGACGGTTGGCTTCGAGCCCTTCGTCGCGGCGGACACGGGCGGTCCGATCGCCCTCGCCGAAGGCGACGCCCTGGTGCTCTGTAGCGATGGCCTTCATGGCTCCGTCGAGGACGCCGAGATCGCGAGGACGGTGGCCGCGCTGGACCCCGAACTGGCCGCCACGCGGCTCGTGCAGCTGGCGAACGAGGCAGGGGGACCGGACAACATCACGGTCGTTATTGGGCGCTTCGCGCAACCACCCCCCGCGCCGGGCGCGACCAACCTTGTCGAAGCCACAGCGTCCGTCGAGGGCGGGGAGAAGCGGCGCCGGGGCCGATGGGTGTACCCGGTCTCGGCCACCGGCGTGCTCGCGCTTGCGGCCGCCCTCGCGACAGCAATCTTCAAGTTCATGTGAGGCTGTACGTCCGATGCCCGAAGAAACCGTACAACTCGGCCAGCGCCCTACCTTCGCCTACGTCATCGTCGCCGATGGGCCGCGGGCCGGGGCCATCTTCCAGCTCCGCGCCGGGACGCTCGCCCTCGGGCGTTCGGGAAGCAACGAGATCCGCCTCGACGACGACGCGATCTCCTCGGAACACGCGCATCTCCGTTGGGAGGGCGAGCGGGAGATCACCCTCGTGGACCTTGGCAGCGAAAACGGTACGAAGGTGAACGGACGCCGCGCCCAGCAGCAACGCCTTCGCCACAACGACGTCATTGAGGCTGGCGAGACGCGTCTCGTCTTCAAGTTCGTCGGGCAGGGCCAGTGATGCTGGACTTCGCCGGCACTGACGCCTGGCTCCGGTCACTGGCTTTCGTGGGAATCCTCGCGGGCGCTGGGATACTCGGTTGGTGGGTGCTCACGGCGTCAGCGGCGGGAGCCGGGCGCCAGGCCGCCGCCGTCGCCGCCATGGTAGCGACGATACCGGCGGCGATCGTCGCGCCGCTGGAGGACGGGGCGCCGCTAACGGTCCTGGGCATCGTCGCCGTCGCTGCCTTCATCGCCTGCGCTTGTGCCGCGCTCGTTCCGGTGGTTCGGGCGAAGTCGCGGCCCTCTCCGGCGGTCGCCGCTCGATCAGCCGGCGCGGCGCGGCCCACTTCAGAGACCCGTGTCGCCGGGTACGCGGCGGCGACCGAAGCGCGCCCGGCGCCGGCCGCCGAGCAGACGGTTGCCCTCGGCGCGACCTCGACCGTGCGGGAGATCGCCTTTCTCGTGGAGTATTCGGCGGGAGGGCGGCCAACGCGGCTTGGCGCCGACAACCGCCTCGGACGCGACCCGGCCGCCGAGATCCCGGTCGATGACACCGGGGCGAGTCGAGAACACGCCCGGATAAAGCTGGAGGAAGGGCGATTCGTGCTGTACGACCTCGGCTCCACGAACGGGACGCGGCTGGTACGCGCTGGCCGCCGCCGCCGGATCAGCGCTCCCGCGCCGCTGGCGGACCTCGATATCATCGAGATCGGCGGTTGCCAGCTGGTCTTCCTCGCGGTCGAGGTGCCAAAACGGTGAATTCAGGGCACGAGCATGTAACCGAAGCCCGGCCGTGTGATCAGAATGCGCGGATGGGCGGGGTCTTCCTCCAGCTCCCTGCGGAGGCGGCTCAAGACCTGATGGATGTTGTAATCCGAAACCTCGCCGTTGTATTCGGGCCAGACGTGCGCGGCGAGCACGTCCTTGGAAACGACGGTCCCCGCCTTTTCGAAGAGAAGCGTGACGGCGAGGTACTCCTTGGGGGGCAAAAGCACGGTGCGGCCGCGGACGATCACCTCACGCGTCTCGGGCTTCAAGACCACGGAGGCGGGTGCCGCGGTCACGGCCTGTGGTCCGGCCACGACGGATCGCGTCACGGTCGCGTCGTCCGCTTCGAAGCGCAGCGACCAGCCGGGAATCGAGACGACGTCGCCCGTGATAAGCAGCCGTGTTCCTTCGACGCGGTCGCCATTCACGAGCGTCCCGTTCTTGCTGCCAAGGTCCCGGAGGGTGAACTCTCTGGCAGCCCAGGTGAGCACGGCGTGCGTCCGGGAGACGGCGTTCTGATCGAGCACGTCCTCGTTGGCCGAGCCTCGTCCGATTCCCGTCTCTCCAGGGGCGAGGACG
>JANMTH010000660.1:0-6511 GCA_031390305.1 Thermoflexaceae bacterium | reverse complement strand
AGGGCCCGTCGCCACCGTGGATCGCCGGCGCTTCATAGAAGTGGTCAGAGATAACGATCCAGTCGAAGCCAGCCGTGTCCGCCCACTTCCAGGCGCGGATCAGTTCGTCGATCGAGATGTCCTGGGGAATCAGGTGCAGTCCGAACTTCATAGCGCGCGTCACTCCAGCCGCTGGTTGGGGTCGCCATTGATATACAGGATAACGCTGTCCATGTCGCGATTGGCGCGAAGCGTCACCAGCTTTGCGATCTTCAAACCGAGAACCTCGGGGTTGGCCGATTGCTCGGTGACGATGACGATCCCCGCGTGCCGCTCGCCACGGGCCGCCCATTCGGCGTGCAGGCGGGAGAAATCTCCGGCGTTCGAAGTAACGATGACCCGCCGGACAGCCCGAGCGAACTCAAGCTGCTCCCGATCCGTCCGGCCAGCGTTCCCGGCCTCGGCGGTGGTCAGCACGTCATAATCATGTCGCCGAAGGGAAACCAGGAGTCGCACGCCCATCGTGTCCTCGTCCAGGTAGACACTGAGTGTCACTGTATGGGTTGTTTGGCGGCGTCCCACTGCCGCTCCTGCGCCGCGATCTGCACTTCGCCCCAACGAACATCCGCCTCGAAGTCCGCCTCAATCTCTTCGCGGTGGGCGTAGTAGTACGCGAGCGCGGCGTGGATGCCGGCCAGCGAAGCGTGGGGGAAGTCCTCGAGAATCTCTTCCGGCGTCCGCCCCTGCTGGTGGTCGGCGACGATCGTGTGAACCGTGATCCCGGTGCCGTTGAGGCAGGGCCGCCCGCTGCGGAACCCTTCTCGCGCGGTCAGCAGTTCGTCGATGTCGATAGTCGCGACGGTCATACGAGCTAGCTTACCAGTCTCGGGGCGTGGCGGCAGAGTCGCGGGGGGTGAGCCTGGCTTAGTGAGCGGCGGGGGAGGGCCCTTGCTTACGCGCGGGCTACTGTGGCGCGCGCTGCTGACTCCGTGATACCGGGCTCTTCCGAGAAATGGTAGAGGAGCGGCTCAGAGGCCATACCAGTCACGCCGGGTGCGAATCCACTCGCCGATCTTCTCGCCGATCATGATCGTCGTAAGGTTGGTGTTCGCGCGCGGGACCGAGGGCATGATCGAGGCGTCCGCGACCACCAGTCCCTCGACCGCGTGGGCCCGCCCGAACTGATCGACGACGGCGCCGGGGTCGCTCGCCGGCCCCATCTTCGCCGTGCCGCAGGGGTGGAAGCCGCTCGCCGAGAGCTTTCGCAGCAGCCCCGCGAGCGCGTCGTCGCTCAGATCCCGGTCCGGGGAAGGGAAAAGCACCTCCTTGATGATCCCGCCATACGCCTTCGTTTGCGTGAACGCGATGGCATCGCGAAAAGCGGCCGACAGGCGGCTGACGTCACGCTCATCCTCGCAGAACCGTTGCTCGGCGATTGGCGCGGCGTGCGGGTCGGCGGAATCGAGGCGGAGCCGTCCGTGTCCCTTCACCTCCTCAAGGACTGCGGCGATGGCGAAGCAGTCTGGCGCGCCGCCCCGTGGCGAGAAGGAGAACGCCTCGATCTGGAGATCGTTGCGCGCCTCGCTGCCGGGCGCCGTGTACCGCAGGATCGTCTGCACGATCGGTTGGTCGAGGTCGAGAATCGACGGGTCCGTGACCCGGCAGAGGACCGCGAGCGCCGGGTGGTCGCAGAGATGCTCACCGACGCCAGGAACGTCGCGCAGGACCTCGATGCCGATCCGGTCTAGCTCGCGGGCCGGGCCGATGCCGGAGCGCAGGAGGATGGGCGGCGTTTGGAGCGAACCGGCGCTGAGGACGATGAGGCGGCCGCGAACGGTGGAGACTTCGCCGGCGACTTCGATTTCGACGCCCACGGCCCGTCCGTTGTGGACCACGAGCCGCCGCGCCAGGACGGTGGCGAGGATCTGGAGGTTGGGCCGTGCCCGTGCGGCGGCGAGGTAGCCGATCGCCGTCGAGATCCGAAGCCGACCGACCTTGTTCATCGGGTGGGGGCCGGCTCCCGAGGCCCAGGGGTCGTTCGCGTCCGGGCACTCCGGGTAGCCGAGTTCGCGGCTCGCCTCCAGGAACGCCTGGTGGACGAGCGTCAGCTCTTCGTCCTGGTACCGCCGGATGGAGATGGGGCCGGCGTCTCCGTGGAATGGCGCGTCGCCGTAGTCAAGGTCACGCTCCAGGCGGCGGAAGGCCGGGAGGACTTTCTCCCACGTCCATTCAGGGTTGCCCTGCTCGGCCCATCCGTCGTAGTCCTCGGGCATGCCACGGAGGGCGATCGTCGTGTTTACGGCACTCGATCCTCCCGTCACCTTGCCACGGGGGAAGGCCTGGCCGCGCCCGGCCGCCGTCGCCTGGTACGAGAAGCCCCAGTCGTGGGCGGTATAGGAGTTGTTGTGGCTGTTGACGAGGTCGTAGGGCGTTGCCCCCGTATCCGCGTAGTCCGGCCCCGCGTCGAGGAGCAGCACGCGGTTCCGCGGGTCCTCGCTCGCGCGGGCCGCGATGACCGCCCCGGCCGAGCCAGCGCCAACCACGATGATATCGAACAGTTCGTCGTCCAAGACAGCCTCCAGCCGGAGAACGATACGGCGGGCCCTACCGGACCGTCACGTAGAAGCCGTAGGTGACAGCCGAGCCCGCGGGCGTGGATCGAAAACAGGGCCAGCACGTCAGGAGCGTGATGAAACGCCCGCAACCTGCCAGCCCTGCCGATTGTCTGGCTACGCCCGAAGGTCGCGCGCCCGGCTCGCGAGGTCGATGAAGACATCGGCCGCGTGCTTCAGATTCGTCGCCGTGCTCGAACCCACGGCCGCGACTTCGACGCGGACTCCGCGCGATTGCACCATCTCGACGAGGCTCTGGAAGTCGCCATCGCCCGAGGCGAGGACGACGATGTCGAGCCGGTCGAGCATCGAGATGACGTCGAGCGCGAGCTCGATATCGACGTTCGCCTTGATCGTCCCGTCCTGGAAGCGGCGCAGGGGCTTTGTAACCACCTTGTAGCCCTTGTCCAGGAACGGCTCGACGAAGCGCTGCGTTTCAATGCTCACGTTGGGGTCGTCGTGCACGGGCGAATAGGCCAGGGCACGGACGAGTTGGCGCCCCTCCGTGAACATGCGGAGCACTCGGCCCCAGTCGAAGCGCACGCGCAGGCGATCGCAGGCGAGTTCGATGTTCGCGCTATCGACGAAGATGCCGACGCGCGCCGGTGGGGCGGAGCTCGGTGCGGCCGCGCCGGGGCCAGCGCTACCGCCGCGGCGGCCGTCTTCCTGCATGCGGATGAGCTGTTCAATCTGTCGCTGCTGCTGCTCAATCGCGCGGAGCAACGACGGAATGTCGCCTTCGCCGCGCGGGGCGCGGGGCTGTTGCTCGCGCTGGTCCCGGGGTTCGCGCGGTTCGCGTGGTTCCCGGCCGTCGCGGCGGGACCCGCGTGATCCGCGGGGCGCTTCGGCGGCCGCTTCGGGCGAGCCGTCGCCAGAGTCAACCGATTCGCCGGAGGGAGCCGGCGCGGCAGCCTCGGCTTCGGCCGCCGGAGCCAGGGCGCCCGGCTCTTCCGCGGCCACGGCCTCGGCGGCCGCGGCCGCTTCGGCGATTGCCGCGCGGGAGCGCGATGGGCGCCTCCGGGCCGGGCGTGGGGCGGGTTCGCCGCCGTCGCCGTCAGCGGCCGCCGGGGCCTCTTCGGGAGCCGGCGCTTCGGTCGAATCGTCGCTGGTTGTTGCGGCCGTTGCCGCGCCCCGTCCCCGTCCGCGTCCCCCGCGTGAGCGAGTGCGCGGCCGGGCCGTCAGGTCGTCGAGCGCTTCCGGGGAAGGCTCGGGGAGGTCGTTGCTTGGTTCGGGTGCGGCGGGAGCCTGGTCGGCATCCCGGCGCCTTGGAAAGATGTTGAGGGGCATAGAGTCTTAGAAGTTTCCCATCCTTTGGAGAACGCTGAGTCGGGCGGCCACGTTGCCCGCGATCCGCTCGATCGCCTTCGCTGATTCGGATTCCGGGTGGCCGTAGACGACGGGTATTCCCGAGTCCGCGCCTTCCCGGACGACTGGTTCAATCGGTATTTCACCGAGAAAGTCGATCCCGAGGTCGTCGGCGGCCTTCCGCGCGCCACCGTGGCCAAAGATGTCATACCGTGTTCCGGTATCCGGGGCGATGAAGTAGCTCATGTTCTCGATCATCCCGAACACGGGCACATCGAGCTTCTCAAACATCGCGACTGCTTTCATTGCGTCTTCGACCGACACCTCCTGGGGGGTCGAGACGATTACCGCGCCGCTAATCGGCGCCTCCTGGGCCATGCTCATCGAGGCGTCACTCGTGCCCGGGGGCAGGTCGACCACGAGATAGTCGAGCTCTCCCCAGGGGACATCGTGCAGGAGCTGACGGACCGCACTCCCGATCATCGGCCCCCGCCAAACCACCGGCGTGCCCTTCGGGAGGAGGAAGCCGATGCTCACGACGCGAACGCCGAAACGCTCGACCGGCCGCAAACCGTCCGTGCTGTCTTTCTGGAGTCCTTGCGCCAGTCCGAACATCGTCGGCAGGTTCGGCCCCGTGATGTCCGCGTCCACGAGCCCAACGCTCGCCCCGGCCTTGGCCAGGGCGACGGCGAGGTTCGCGGCGACCGTGCTCTTGCCGACGCCGCCCTTGTTGCTGGCGATCGCGATGATGTTGCGCACACCCTCGATCGCCTTCTGCCCTTCCTTCGGGCTCGAGGCGCGAACGTTCGCTCCCCACTCAATATCGACGCCAGCAATCCCGATGAGCGCGAGCGCGGCCTCGATATCCTGGAGGATCTTGTCCTTCAGCGGGCACGCCGGGGTGGTCAGCTCCACCTTCAGGCGCACGCGGTCGCCATCGATCGCGATATCCTTCACCATGCCCAACCGCACGATGCTTGCGTGGAGCTCCGGGTCGTTCACGGTCGCGAGCGCGGCCATGACCTGGTCGTTGGTCACTGCGATTCCTGCAGACATGTGTCCTTCCGTCGTCAGCTGGTAAAGGCGAAAGCAACGCGCTCGTGAAGCGTTTGTTACCGCGCGCCGGAACCCGGCAACCTTTAGCGGCGCTGTACCGTTAGACAAAGTATGGCACGTTCGCGCGCAAGCCGCCCGAAATCGGTGATCGCCCGCCCTCCCTGTTGGGGCAAACCCCAATACACCGTTTACCCCAACTTTGTTGAACTTCCGCTACGGTCTAGGGCAAATCAGTATTATACTACCGGTCGGTAGGATGAATGAGGTCTCCCATGAATCACCACGCAACGATCGATGCGCCGTCTGCCGCCTGCAGGCACCACTGGGTCATCGATACCCCAAACGGCGCCGTCAGCGGTGGCCGCTGCAAGCGCTGCGGCGTCGATAAAGAGTTCCGCAACTCCAGCGAAGAGATGCTCTGGGATAGCGATAGCTTCAGCCTCAACGGCTCCCGATTCCGCGGACGCCGTGGCGAGTCCCTCAACGGCCTCTCCTGAACGATGCGCCCGCTACGGCGCATTCGTCACGACTGCCCAAAGCCGGGCCACTCGCCTCGGCGGTTCGCCACCCCGAACGGTTGTGGAACCGCGACTGGCAAGGAGCGGCCATCGTGACTGGTCCACTCCGTCACTCCGATACTCCGCCACTCCGCCGAAGCCCGTACACTGAACTTCAGTGAAACCCGCGCTCGAAGTCGACCTCGCTCCCGGCCACAAGCACGGCCTCCTGCTCCGCAATCCCGTGATGACCGCCTCCGGCACCTTTAGCTGGGGCATCGAATTCCGCAAGCACTTCGACCTCGAAGCGCTTGGCGCGATGGTCAGCAAGGGCGTCACCGTCACCAGCCGTGCCGGCAACCAGCAACCCCGCGTCGCCGAGACGCCCGCCGGGATGCTGAACAGCATCGGCCTCCAGAACATCGGAATCGAGAAGGTCGTCAACGAGATGGCCCCACTTTGGGCCAGCTGGGATATCCCCGTTATCGTCAACGTCGCCGGTGACACGATCGAAGAATTCGGCGAACTCGCGGCGGCCCTCGATGGCCTCCCCGGCGTCGCCGCTATCGAACTGAACATCTCCTGCCCGAACGTCGATCGGGGTGGAATCGAGATCGGCCAGGACCCGGAAGCCTCTGCCCGGGCCACGCGCGCCGCCGTCCGCAAGACCGGTCTCCCGATCATCGTCAAGCTGACCCCGAACGTCACCGACCCCGTGGCCCTCGCCCTCGCCGTCGAAGAGGCGGGCGCAACGGCTATCTGCGCGATCAACACCGTGCTCGGCATGCGAATCGACCTGCGAAAACGCCGTCCGGTGCTGCCACGCGGACGCGGAGGCCTCTCCGGGCCCGCGATCATGCCTATCGCCCTGCGCATCGTCCACGATGTCGCGAAGGCCGTGCGCATCCCGGTCATCGGCTGTGGCGGGATCTCGACAGGCGAGGACGCCGTCGAATTCCTGATGGCCGGGGCCAGCGCCGTCCAGGTTGGCACGGCCACGTTCGCCAACCCGCGTGCCCCGCTCGACGTCCTCGAGGGGCTCTCGTGCTGGCTCGAAGCAAA
>JANMTH010000648.1:0-2702 GCA_031390305.1 Thermoflexaceae bacterium | reverse complement strand
GCTCGTGGTAGAATAGAGCGGTGACTTCGACCCTCCCCGAAGGCCGCAACGTCGATATCCCGCGTGTTCTCCGCGAGGCCCGTCTGGGTACGTTGCACTGGCTCGCCGAAGAGCGGGCCCCGTACGAGGACGAGTTCCGTGGCGCCGCCGATGAACTCTTTCACCTCCTCCAGGAGCGCGAAATCGAGTTCGTCCTCGTCGGCGGCCTCGCCGTCCTCCAGTGGGTCGAAGGGCGGAACACTATCGACATCGACATCGTCATGTCGCCCCAGGACCTCGGCCGCCTGCCCGAACTCACGGTCCTCTCCCGTGATAGCGACTTCGTGCGCGCCAGCTTCCACGGCGTCGTTGTCGATGTCTTGCTCACCCGAAATCCGGTCTTCGACCTCGTTCGTGAGCGCTACGCCGTGCGCAGCCAGTTCCGCGAACACACCCTTCCCTGCGCGACGCCCGAGGGCATCGTTCTGATGAAGCTTTATGCGCTCCCCTCGCTCTATCGTCAGGGTCAATTCGACCGTGTGAGGGTGTACGAGACCGACGTAGCGCGGCTGGTGCGAGCCATGTCCGTTGATCCAGAGCCCCTCGTCAACCTCCTCGCGCCATACCTTCTGGCGAGCGACGTGGCCGAGATTCGCCGGATCGTTTCGGGCATTCGACGAATGATCGCCGAATTCGAGGACGAACGCTTCGGCCCGCCTAGCACGGACGACCCGAAGCCCGCGTAGCCGTGGGCGCGCTCGCGTCTCTCGTCTCCCGTCTCTCCTCTACAATCGCCCGGTGTCCACGCCGATCCGCCGTCAATACCTCGAACTCAAACAACGCTACCCCGACACGATCCTCTTCTTTCGCCTCGGCGATTTCTACGAAACCTTCGACGACGACGCGAAGCTCGTCGCCCAGGAGCTCCAGATCACCCTGACGTCGAAGCCGATGGGTAAAGACCTCCGCGTCCCCCTCGCCGGCGTGCCCTACCACAGCATCGATGGCCACGTCGCGAAGCTGGTCGCGCGCGGCCACCGCGTCGCCATCTGCGAGCAGCTCGCCGACCCGTCCGAGGTCAAGGGCATCGTCCCGCGCGATGTCGTTCGCGTCGTCACCTCGGGGACGATCACCTCCGAGAACTCCCTCGACCCGGCCGCGCCCAACTACCTCGCCGCCTACGTCACGCGGCGCGGTGACGTCGCGACCGCGCTCGCGGACATCACGACCGGCGAGGTCCGCCTCGCTTCGGGGACGGAAGCCCTGGCCGAACTCCTTCGCGGCGGAGCGGCCGAAGTCCTGGTGGAAGACGAACTGGACCTCCCGGCCGCCTTCGGACCAGCCATCCGCCGCCGCCCAATCCTCGGCGAGCAGCTGGCGGAAGCGCACCTGGCGAAGCAGTTCGGCGATCACGCCCGCGCCAACCTCGTCGCCAACGCCGCCGAGGCCGCCGCCCTTGCCCACCTCCTGATCTACCTCTCCGAGACGTACGCGGCCTCGCTCGGAGCGCTCCAGCGCGTCCGCCGGCTCCCCTCTGAAGGCCTGCTCACGGTCGATCAGCGGACGCTTCGCAACCTCGATGTTTTCAGCCGCCCGGGGCTGCTCACCGTGCTCGACCGCTGCCGCTCGGCGATGGGCGCCCGCCTCCTGCGCTCCTGGCTTACGCGCCCACTCCGCGACGCGGCCGCGCTCGCCGGGCGCCACGACGCCGTCTCCTGGGCGAAGGCCCACCCGATCGAGCGGGAACAGGCGCACGCCGTCGTCCGGGGAATCCCCGACGTTGCCCGCATCCTCGGGAAAGTCGGCGCCCGGTCGGCCGGCCCGCGCGACCTCCATGGCCTCCGCACCGGCCTCCGCGCCACCTTCGACCTGGGCGCCATCCTCGTCCGCGGCGAACTCCCACCGCTGCTGACCTCCTCTCTCCGCGACCTGGCGGGCGCGGTCGACGCCCTCGCGACGCTCGACGGCGCCTTGGACGATGACCCGCCGCCGACCTTCGACGAAGGCGGCGTGATCCGCCAGGGATTCACGCCGGAGATCGATTCTCTCCGTGACATGACGCGCGACGCCCGCGGTTTCCTCCTCGGCCTTGAACGGCTGGAGCGGGACCGAAGCGGAATTCGCTCCCTCAAAGTCGGACATAACCGCGTCTTCGGCTACTACATCGAAGTCTCCTCGGCGAACGTCCACCTCGTGCCTGAGCACTTCCAGCGCCGTCAGACACTCGTCGGCGCCGAGCGCTACGTCACCGAAGAGCTGAAGGAGTACGAATCGCGCCTCGTTGGCGCTCGCGACCGCCTCGTCGAACTCGAGAAGCAGGCGTTCGCGCAGCTCGTCGAGACGCTCGCCGCCGGCCTCGCCCAGCTCCAGGCGGTCGCCGAAGCGGTCGCCACGATCGACCTCGTGCTCGGGCTCGGTGAAGTCGCCCTCGAACGCGGCTACTCGCGCCCCGAATTCATCGAGGGGACGGCGCTGGCGATAAAGGCCGGCCGCCACCCCGTCGTTGAGGCATCGCTCGGGCCGGGCCAGTTCGTGCCGAACGACTGCCTCCTCGATGACGACTGCCAGATCCTCATCCTGACCGGCCCGAATATGAGCGGGAAATCGACCTTCCTCCGCCAGGTCGCACTGATCGCGCTCATGGCCCAGGCCGGCTCGTTCGTCCCCGCCGAACATGCCGCGCTGCCGCTCTTCGACCGCATCTTCACCCGCATCGGCGCCCA
>JANMTH010000612.1:0-2217 GCA_031390305.1 Thermoflexaceae bacterium | reverse complement strand
GATGTGGCTGGCCATCTCGTCGTAGGTCGCGCAGGTCACACCGTCGGTAATCCGTTCCGACTTGGCGATGCCCTGCATGGCTGTGAGGTGACCCTGGTCGCTCGCGACCTTCCGAAGGCCGAATCCGCTCGCACCGCCATGCAGGGCATCGCCAAGTCGGAACGGATTACCGACGGTGTGACCTGCGCGACCTACGACGAGATGGCCAGCCACATCGCTGGCGCGTACCTCATCTTCGAGGCCCTGGCCGAAGACCTCGCCCTCAAGAAGGATATCTTCGCGAAGATCGACGCCATCCGCCCGCCAGAGGCACTCGTCGCCACGGTTTCGTCTGGCCTCTCCATCCGGGCGATGGCCGAAGGCCGCTCCCCCGGGTTCCGCTCCCATTTCGCCGGCATCCATCTCTATAACCCGCCCCACGTGATGACGGGCGTCGAAGTCATCCCTCACCCGGAATTGCCCGACGAGGTCGTTGCCCAGCTCAACGCCATCCTCGCCGGCCGTTTCGGCCGCGCCGTCGTCCAGACGGCCGACACCCCCGCCTTCGCCGGCAACCGCGTCGGCTTCAAAGTGCTGAACGAAGTCGCGACCCTCGCTCAGACCCACGGCGTCCAGCTGATGGACACCCTCATCGGGCCCTACACCGGCCGGGCGATGGCTCCGCTCGCGACTGTGGACCTCGTCGGCTGGGACGTCCACCAGGCGATCGTCGACAACGTCGCCGCGAACGTCCGCGACGAAGCACCCGGCGCCTTCGCCCTTCCAACCTACATGAGGGAGCTCATCGCCAGGGGACACCTCGGCGACAAGACCCCGCTGACCGGCGGCTTCTACCGCAAGGACGGCAAGGGCACCCTCGTCCTCGACCCGGCGACTGGCGCCTACAGCCTCGCCGACCCGGGCCTGACCGTCCCCTTCGCGGCGGAAGTCGGTGACCTGAACCGCCGTGGCCGCTATCGCCAGGCGATGGCCCACTTCATGGCCGCTGAAGGCGCCCAGGCCGATATCGCCCGCCGCGTTATCCTCGGCTACATCAGCTACGCCCTCCACCGCGTCGGCCCCGGCGAAGTGGTCGCGACATACGCCGATATCGACCGGATCATGACGGCCGGCTTCAACTGGGCGCCCCCAACCGGCCTCATCGACCTCATTGGCGCGCGGGAAACGGCCGCCGCCCTCGACCGATACGGCATCCCCCGGCCGGCCATCCTCGATGCGGCGGTCCGGGGCGAGATCGCCTCGCCGCTGTTCAACCTTCCGAACGTCACCCACGGCCGTTACTTCGCCGGCTAGTCACAGGAGAATCGAAGATGCCCGCTCCCGTTTACATCCTCGGTGGTTACCAGACGGACTTCGCCCGCAACTGGACGAAGGAGAACAAGCACATCTCGGCGATGTTCAACGAAGTCGTCACCGGCGGTCTCCATGCGACCGATATCCCGGCGGAGGATGTCGAGGTCGGCCACGTCGGCAACTTCGCGGCCGAACTCTATTCCATGCAGGGCCACCTCGGCGCCTTTCTCGTCGATACCCACCCCGCGTTTTCGGGGCTACCCACGGGGCGCCACGAAGCGGCCTGCGCCTCTGGCTCCATTGCCCTTCTCGCCGCTTCCGCCGAGATCGAAGCTGGCCGGTACGGCCTCTCGATGGTCGTCGGCCTCGAACAGATGAAAACCGTCGATTCCGCCCGCGGCGGCGACTTCCTCGGCACGGCCGCCTGGTACGAAAAGGAAGCGGCGGGCGTCAGCTTCCCCTTCCCCAAGCTCTTCGGCCGCCTCGGCGACGAATACGACCGCCGCTTCGGCCTGAAGGACGAACACCTCGCCCGGATTAGCGCCATTAACTACGACAACGCCCGCAAGAACCCCCTCGCTCAGACGCGCGGCTGGTACATGAACGAAGCCCACGCCAACAGCCAGGACCGCTTTAACAGCGTGATCGGCGGCCGGATCAAGATCTCCGACTGTTCCCAGGTCACGGACGGCGCGATCTGCGTCTTCTTGGCAGGGCAGGAGTACACGGAGAAGTACGCGAAGGCGAAGGGGCTGGAGATCGACCGCATCCCGAAGATCCTCGGCTGGGGCCACCACACCGCGCCCCTCGGCTTCGACGACAAGATCGCCGAGAGCCGAGACAACCCCTACGTTCTGCCCCACACCCGCCAGGCGATCCTCGACGCCTTCCACCGCGCCGGCGTCGCCGACGTTTGGGGGATCG
>JANMTH010000586.1:0-1880 GCA_031390305.1 Thermoflexaceae bacterium | reverse complement strand
CGGACCACGACACGCGGCACCGGCAACTCTTCTTGGTACTGCGTGGCGACACCGGTCTCCACGAGGTGATCGCCACAGCCCGGACAGCGCGGCGGAAGACGATAGCCGACATTAGTGGGGTCCAGGTTAACGGAATGGGCGTTCTCAGACCCGCCAGGCGGCCACAGCGGCCACAGTACTCCGCGACTACAGGAACTACGTTCATCCCGAGAAGGAGCGCAGCCACGGGATAGTGCTGACAGACGGCGACAGTGCAATGCTCTGGCAAGTGACGAGGAGCCTCGCGCGGCAGCTCCTCAGAGTGGCTTCCTGACTGCGGGCCCCTCGCCGGCTTATTTCGGCTCCCGCTCAAGCTCGTCCCAAAAGGCCCGAATCTGCGGCGCCACGTCGGCCGCGCGATCGGCACCAGCCATCAGCTCTTCGGCGAGGAATTGACGCCGCAGAAAGACCTTCGGTTGCCCCTTGGTCGCGCGGTGCTCGCGAGTCACGACTCCGTTGCGGACCAAGAGGTTCTCCAGCGTGGGCCAGGCCCTATCTTGAAACAACGTCCGCAGCGTGTCGTCACCCGTGCATACGGGATTCATGCGCCGGTACGAGCGCGCCAGTCTCTCCAATAAACGCTCGAAGCGTTCCGGGACGTTCCGAGCAGTCGACACTGACGTCGCGGAGGGAGGAAGGGCGGCGCCGCACTGGACCAGCACCTGGCGCACTGCCGCAGGATCGTACACCCCTCTCGCCAAGCCTCCCTCTCGGACTCTGAGGCCGAGGATCTGGCTCGGTGGATCTATTCCCGCCAACTCGAGCCGTGTGTAGTGCGGGTTGACCACGATCTCAGAGAGCAAGACTCCTCGTGCTTGGCAATTGACGAAGCGAGTCTTCGTCAGGTCAACCCTTCGGAACTCAACTCTCTCGAGTCGCCCCTCACGCAGGTCGACGCCATCGAGGTCTCCGCCGGGAATAACAACCCCTGACAGCCTTCGCGCGCCACAGGCGGGGTCGCTCACGCCTCATCTCTGCTCTGCTGCTGTGCAGGGGCGCTGGTGGGGGGCGGCACAGAGCGCCGCCCCGGTTCTGCGTACGGTCGACGTGAAGTTGAAGCCGTTCAAGGGGTTGAGCGCCGCGTGACCGACCGTCCGGTGTCAGGACTGCGGATCGAAAGGAACTGCAGATCAGTTCGGCAAGGGGGCCAACCGCGCCTTGGCCTTGTGTCCCCCTCCTCGGCCCCCTCGGTCCTTGACCAAGAGGAGAGAGATGGGTTCTCAAGTGCATGACTGGCCGTTGCCTGGCGACCGTTAGCCGTCTGTCGATCGCAATCGTTTCCGTGGGATCTACGACGACGAACTGAGGATGCGAGCGACGAAGTCTCGGACCCTGACGAGCGCCATTTCGACGGCCGCTTCGGCCAGCTCGAGTTCGACGGCGAGTTGCGCAAAAGGCTCCGTCCAATGGGACGGCATGGCGGCCAAATCGGGCGGCCACCGATGCGTGTTCCGGCTGCGGAAGACCAGTTCGCATGCCTCACGAAGAGCGACGTAGTCGTGGGTGACCAGCGCTTCCATCAGGAGCAAATCGACCAGGTCTCGGAACCGCTCGTTCTGCTTGCCAGGCCGTGGTGGAAGCGTCAATCCATGCAGCTTCTGCGCGACGTGGAACCGGACTGGCAGGCACGGCAGCAGTGCCGGGCCCGTGACGCC
The DNA here is from genome assembly GCA_031390305.1 of Thermoflexaceae bacterium. Classification (GTDB taxonomy): domain Bacteria; phylum Chloroflexota; class Dehalococcoidia; order Tepidiformales; family Tepidiformaceae; genus JANMTH01. Next base: position 186 of record JANMTH010000586.1, on the reverse strand, counting down.
GAAGGCGTCGGTCAGAGCGATGGCCTCCACCCATTCGACCTCGGATTCACCAGCCTCCGCGCGAGCGATGTCGACGCTGATGCTGGTCCAGGGCTGGCCCCGATACGTGACGGCGAACTCCATGTTGACCGCCTCGTTGTCAAGCAGGAGCGGCTGGCCTTTGCGGCGGAATGAGAACCCCTGATA
>JANMTH010000549.1:0-15077 GCA_031390305.1 Thermoflexaceae bacterium | reverse complement strand
GTGATCGCCTGGGCGTGGCGAACGATGTTGATGATCCCCGAATGCCCGCAGCCGCTGAGCACGACCAGCCCCTTCCCCCGGAGGTTGACGACGGCGGCCTGGTCGTCGAACAGGTGGGGTTCCGCTTCCCAGCGTCCGTCTACCTCCCGTTCGTAGAACGGGAAACCGCGCTCGAAGGTGGTCGTTCGCGGCACTTCGCCCGTCACCAGCAGGGACCCGGCGAACAGGACAGAGGGGTCGCTGGCCTCTACCAGCTCGAAGCCCGCGCCCTCCAGGGCGTTTCGCGATGGCGGTGGAATCGGCATGACTTCCCTTCCCGGCGGCGCGGCCCGCCGCTGGCGATATGCCGCGGGGTGAAGGATCAGCGGCATCGCGACGCGGCCAAGGCGCTCGACGAGACCCTCGATCCCGCCCGTATGGTCGAAGTGGCCGTGCGAAAGCACCAGCGCCTCCACGTCTTTCGGCTCGAGTTGCAGCCGGTCCATGTTCTCGATGAGCCCCCGGGCTGAAACGCCAGCGTCGAACAGGACCGTGTGGCGTTCCTCTCCCCGGTAGACCGTGAGCAGCGCCGAGAACCCGTGTTCGGCGTGCAGCGTCGTCCGCGCGCCCGGCGCGTCGATGAACGGGTTGTAAACCGCAGGGCCCCAGGGCCGCCGTGTCACCTGTTCGTCGCCCGCCAGGAGGGCATCGATCTGGTTGTCTACGAGCGTCGTGATCTCGAGACGGTCGGCTTCGAGCAGCGTGATCGCCATGGCACTCCTCCGTTGGCGACAGTCGTACCGGAATTGGATCCGAATGTCACTATTCTCCAACCCTGCCGTGGCGTAAGCGGCGTTCACGACGCGAGCTTCTGGCGCTGGTACACTCCGGCTATGAAACGAGCCAACTCCCGCACCGTCCGCGCCGGGACCGTCTCCATCGGCGGCGGCAACCCCATCGTCGTCCAGTCCATGTGCGCCACACGCACCCAGGACATGGACGCGACAGTCGCCCAGGCCCAGATGCTGCACAACGCCGGCGCCGGCCTCGTCCGGATCGCTGTCGACAGCGTCAAGGACGTCGAGTGCCTTGCCGAGATCCGTGGACGTGTGCCAGAGGCGAACCTCGTCGTCGATCTCCAGGAGAACTACCGCCTCGTCGAGCGCGTCGCACCGTATGTGAACAAGGTCCGCTACAACCCGGGCCACCTCTACCATCACGAGAAGCAGAAGACCGTGCGAGACAAAGTCGCCTTCATCACCGAACACGTGGTGAAGAACGATTGCGCCATGCGCGTCGGCGTGAACTGTGGTTCCGTCGATCCGGCGATGGCCGAAAAGTTCGAGGGCTCCGACGAGCCCGGTCTCGACGGCGTGTCGGCGATGGTTGAGAGCGCCCTCGAGCACTGCCGCATCCTCGATGACCTCGGATTCTCCCGCTATGTCGTTTCCCTCAAGGACAGCGACCCCCGGAAGGTGATCGCCGGGAACACGCGTTTCGCCGAAGCCCGGCCGGATGTGCCTCTCCACCTCGGAGTGACCGAGGCGGGGATGCTGCCCGATGGCGCGATCAAGACCCGAATCGCCTTCGAACAGCTCCTCTCGCGCGGCATCGGCGATACGATCCGCGTCTCGCTCACCCTCCCCTTCGCCGAGAAGTGGCGCGAAGTCGAAGTCGGCCACCAGCTGCTCGCCGATATCGAGGCGGGCCGATTTCGCAGCGTTCCCACGTTCTTCGACCACGGCCTGAACATCATCAGCTGCCCCAGCTGCAGCCGCGTCGAAAACGAAGCCTTCGTCGATCTCGCCTTCAAGGTGAAAGAGATGTCGCAGTATGCGAAGGCGTACGACATAACGATCGCCGTCATGGGCTGCCGCGTGAACGGCCCCGGTGAGACCGACGACGCCGACCTCGGCCTCTGGTGCGCCCCGAACTTCGTCAACCTGAAAAAGGGCGAAAACGAACTCGGCGCCTTCCCCTACGAGACCGTGTTGGACCGGCTGCGGGTGGAGCTGGACGCGCTCATCATCGAGAAAAAGGCGGCCGCCGCCGTCTGACCCCCCGCCTCAGCGGCTGATCTGCGTCATCACGTCCGCGCTCTGCTGCCCGGCCGGCGCCGCGATCTCCACAATTCGCTCCGGCACGTTGTCGTATTCCAGCCGCAACGCCCGGCAGATCGTCGCATGCAGTTTGTACATCGTGATCGCATACGTGAGCTCGAGGATCGCTTCGTCAGTGAGGTGCGCCTGGAGGGCGGCGAACGTAGCGTCCTGAACGCGGCCGTCCTGGAGGACGAGATCGTCGGTGTAAGCGAGAATCGCGCGGTCCTGTTCGTCGAACACCGCCGCCGTCGTCCAGGCCGGGATCGCCTCCACCTTCTCGTTCGGAATGCCGACGGCGCGGGCCGCCTTGCAGTGTTGCGAGAAGACGAACTGGCTGCCGGCGCTGAACCCGGCACGCGTAAGCGCCAGCTCCCGTAACGCTGGCGGCAGCAGGCGCCGTTTGCTGTTGAACAGCCCGAACCCCGCCTGGGCGTGGGCGAGGATATCGGGGACCAGGGCGAAGACGGTCCACCAGTCGCCCGGCGTGCCCGTGGCCGTTCCCGGCTCGGCTACCGGGTCACGGTCGCCGAAGAGACGCTGATAGATCTCGACCACTTCCGGGGGCGCGTCGGCCCGGGCGACCTGGCGAAGCCTTGGCATGGGGGTCCTCCGTTTGGCGCCGGAACGCGGCGATGGAGGGGCATTGTAGCGGCGCACGGCGATGAATGATCGCCGCATTTTTCGAGTTCGGCACTCCCCAAACGCCTTCGTGGCCTGTACGCTGCGTGGAAGGCGGCGCCGAGGCGCCAGATGGAGGCACGAGATGAAGCTTCAGGAGCGCGAAAACAAGGAGTTCCAGTTCAGCGGTATCAACCACCTGGCCCTCGTCTGCCGGGACATGGAAGAGACAGTCCACTTCTATCGCGACATCCTCGGGATGCCCCTGGTGAAGACGCTCGACATGCCGAATGACATGGGCCAGCACTTCTTCTTCGACATCGGCAACGGCGATTGCCTCGCCTTCTTCTGGTTCCCCAAGGCGCCCGCGGCCGCCCCCGGCATCGCCTCACCCGCGGCCGCCCCCGGCCAGGGCGAACTCCTTACGGCGATCGGCTCGATGAACCACGTCGCCTTCGATGTGCCCGAAGAGCGCTTCGACGAGTACTACGAGAAGCTGAAGGCGAAGGGCCTACAGCCGACCCCGATCATCAATCACGACGACAGTCCACGGCAGGTCGCGCGTGAGTTGCATCCGGGCGTCTTCGTTCGCTCCGTCTACTTCATGGACCCGAACGGCATCCTCCTTGAGTTCGCGACCTGGACGCGGGCCTTCGGCGAGAACGACGCCCGTCACGCACCGGCGCGCGCCATCAGCAAGGAAGCGCGTGCCGAGCGCGTGCCAGTCACGGCCTGAGCGCTTTCAGGCGGCCTTCCGCTGGCGCCGCGCCCGGAACGTCCACGTGCCGCCGCCGGTCGTCACCCACAGGCCATCGAAGCCCGGCGCGCTGAGCCGCTCAATCTCTTCGCGCGAAGCGTCGATCTCGCCGCCAAGCGCTGCGATCCGTTCCTTGAGCGAGGCGATGTCTGGCGGGGCTGCCGGCAATCGTTCCATGCCCTGATCATCGGCCGGACTCGCTCTGAAGCTCAGGGGTGCGTGGGCCGCCCTACCAGCTCATGCCGTTCTTCAGCATCGTCGTCGCCAGGTCAAATACTGGGCCCGGGAACTTGTGCAGGTCCACCATCACCTTTTCGTAGGCCGAGACGAAGTAGTCGATCTCCTCTTCGCCGATCGTGAGCGGCGGAGCGAGCTTATGGACATCGAGGTTGTGGCCGGCCACCTGGGTGATGATTCCGTGGTCGCGCATCAAGGGGATTGAGATCATCTGACCGAAGAGCCCACGGTTCGCCTTGTGCACCAGCTTCCAGCCCGCCTTCAGCTTCAATGATTTCGGCTCCCCGAACTCGATACCGATCATCAGCCCCTTGCCTCGGACCTCCTTGATCAGCTCGAAACGCTTCGCGAGCGCTTCCAGCCGGTTCCGGAGCTGTTCACCCACCGCTTCGCAGTGCTCGACAACGCGTTCGCTCTGCATGACTTCGATGGTGGCGAGCGCCGCCGTCATCGCCATCGCGTTCCCGCCGAAGGTGCTCGTCTGGCAGACAGCGTGGTTCAGGTCCTCGAAGACCTTGTCGAAGATCTTCCTTGTCGTGATCACCGCGCCCACAGGGACGTAGCCGCCGGAAAGGCCCTTCGAAACGCACATGATGTCCGGCTCCACATCCCAATGCTGAACGGCGAACCAGCGGCCCGTGCGGCCGAATCCCGTCTGAATCTCATCGACCGCGAGCAGCGCGCCGTACTGGTGCAGCAAACGCGCGGCCTCGGGCAGGTAGTCGTCGCTGGGGATGCGAACGCCAGCCTCCCCCTGGATCGGCTCTATCATCAGAGCGGCGACATCGCCCTTCCTCAGCTCGCGCTCCAAGGCGTCGAGGTCGTTCCAGGGGATCCTGGTGACGCCCGGGACGAACGGTTCGAAGCCGTCGCGCCACATCTCGTCGTCCGAGATCGAAAGGGAGCCGTACGTGAGCCCGTGGAAGCCCGATTCCATGTAGAGGACGCGCGGCCTGCGCGTCGCTTTGCGGGCGAACTTCAAAGCGACGTCGCTCGTTTCCGAACCGCTGTTCGTGAAGAAGCAGCATTCCAGCGCACCGGGGGTTATCTCCGCCAGCTTCTGGCCGAGCAGTCCTTCGAGTGGGCTGCCCTCCATCTGCACCATGCTGGCGCCATCGCGCTCCAACCAGTCGATCAGCGCGCCCTTCACGCGGTCGTTGTTTCGGCCGATGTTGAAGACGCTGTAGCCCCCGAGGAAGTCGAGGTAGCGGTTCCCCTCCTGGTCCCAAAGCCACGCCCCCTTGGCCCGGACAAAGACCTTGTCGAAGCCGATGAGTTCGAGCACACGGGCGAAGCGGTGGTTCACGTGGCGCGCATAGCGGCTGTACACGCGCACGGGGTCCTCCTCCGAGGCGTTCGCGAAGTACATCGGCTGCCGCGAGTTGAGGCGGCGTTCGGAGTTCGCGCGAACGGCCGGGTCCGTCAGGTCGACGAGGACCCCACGACCCTGGTCAAACACAAGGTCGCTTTCTTGGTCGATGAACTCTGCGGGAGCTTGCTCTGCCAAGTCGTTCCTCACTGCCGCGTTCCGGAATTGGCCGTTCGATCGGAACCCTGACCGCAATCATACTGCGTGTCGTGGACAACCTCCTCCTCCCGCGGCTCACAGTCTTCGTCACCTGTGACCAGGCCTATCGCGAGGCAGGCGGATCACTCGGTTTAACCGGCGTTCGCGGGCGCTACCGGCGAAGTGACCGGGCACAGCTGCTCGGTGGACTGCCGGTAGTGACCGTTTGGACAGGAGCAATTGGGACTTTTCGCCAGTCACTGCTGTTGTTGGACGCCGATGGGACGATCCTCGCCGAGGAGGTTCGGCAGTTCGATGTTCTCCAGACGAAGGAGCGCCGCTTGCTCCAGACACGAATCCCGTTCGCGGCGAAGCCGGGCACCTACCAACTGGTGGCCGAAATCGATGGCTACCGGCTTTCTGAACAGACCATCACGGTCGATTGATCGGCCGAGAAACGAAAGCGCCGACCAGGCCCGTGCGGAGCACCCGTATCTTCCGGCGCGACGGTTCCGCTGTCCTGATGCTAGGCCGTCGGATTCCCGGCCGTAAGCGAAAGCGGGCCCCGTGAAATTCATTGGTAGTCTCGTTCTCACTCTGGTCGTCCTCATGGGCGTGTTCGCGGCGGAGCGAGCCTCCGCGGCGGTTTCTGTTTCGCGCGCCGAAGTGAGCGGGACGAGGCTACGCCTCGAGGGAGCGGCCCTCCCAAACCGCGACATCACCGTAGATGGCGTCGTCTTCGGGCGCAGCGATGGGGCGGGGGCCTTCCGGATCGCCCGCGACCCGTTCACACCGCCCGCTGACTGCACGGTAGATGTCAACGACGGTTCCCCGGCGGTCACCGTCGCGGTGCTCAATGGCTGCACCGTGACCGGGCCGGTCCCGCCGCCGTCCGGTGACACGACCGCCCCCTCGGTGCCCGCGAATCTGACCGCCGTACTGAGCGGCACGACCGCGAACCTTAGCTGGACGGCGAGTACGGACAATATCGGTGTGACTGGCTACCAGATCACGCGGAACGGGCTGCCCCATACGACCGTGCTCAACACGTTCTACAACGGTACCGGCCTCGCCGCCGGCACCTACACCTACACGGTGGCAGCGGTGGATGGCGCCGGGAACGTCTCCGCCGCGTCCAACAGCGCCTCAGTGACCGTGGCGCCACCACCGGCGACGGACACCACGGCGCCCACCGTCCCGGCCAACCTCGTTATCACTCTCCTCGGCACCACGATCGGCCTCAGCTGGGACATCAGCAGCGACAACACGGCGGTCACTGGCTACCGGGTCAGCCGGGGTGGCGCCGTGCGGGGCACGACCATCGACACCACCTTCCAGGATTCGGGTGTAGCCGGCGCCACCTACACGTACTCCGTCGTCGCATTCGATGCCGCCGGCAACACCTCGGGCGCATCCAACAGCGTCACGGTCACGCTCGCGGCAGCCGAGGTCTTGGGCTTCATCACGCCCGCACGGCTTCCCGATGCGACCGTTGGGCAGGCTTACCTGGGGTACATCGTGGCGACCGACCCGCCAGGGCCGTCCACCTTCCGGTTCCGATTGGTCGCGGGCAGGGTGCCGGCCGGCACGAGCTTCACCGGGAATACCCTGCCCAATCGGCCGGAGGCGCGGGTTACCGGCACCCCCACCACGGTTGGCACATCGACGTTCACCGTCGAGGTCACCGATGGTACCGGTGCCAGGGTGAGCAGGACCTTTACCATCGTGGTGGCTGCGCGGCCCGCGCTCACCATTCCGAGCGGTGTCAACGTTCTGGATGCCGCGATCGTTGGCCAGTCCTACAGTGGCGTTCTGCCCGTCAGCGGCGGCGGCCCGCTTCGGAACTGGTCACTCGTCTCCGGGGCCATTCCGCCGGGTCTCGCGCTCGGCGTGGGAGTCGTTTGGGGCATCCCCACCACCCCCGGAACCTACGTTTTCACCGCCCGCGTGACCGATAACCTCGGCGCCACGACGACCGGGCAGTTTTCGATAACGGTCAGCTAGCTCCGCGGTCGGTGCGGTACCAGCCGCCGCAAACGAAAAGCGCCCGCCGATTGGTGGGCGCTTTTCGTTTGGTCGTTGCCGTACGCCGCCTACTCCAGGTAGTCGCGGAGGCGGCGAGTGAGGTTCGGGTTCCGCAGCTTCCGGAGCGCGAGCCCCTCTATCTGGCGGATCCGTTCGCGGGTCACCCCGAATTCGCGTCCCACCTCTTCCAGGGTTCGTGCCCGGCCGTCTTCAAGGCCGAAACGAAGCTGGATGACGCGCCGCTCTTTCGCCGTCAGGTTCGCCAGGACGTCGGCCAGCTCGTCGCGGAGGAGGCCATAGGCCGCGATCTGGTCGGCATCCGCCGCCTGGCCATCCGGGATGAACTCGCCGAGCGAAGAATCCTCTTCCTCGCCGAGCGGTGTTTCTAGAGAGATCGGCTCCCGCAGCATCGTCTGGATCTCGAGCACCCGCTCGGGCGTGAGCGCCGAGGTGTCCGGCTTCCCGCTATCGATGAGCGCGGCGGAGATCTCCTCGCTCGTCGGCTCGCGGCCGTACTCCTGCACCAGACGGCGGCTCGTCCGCGTCATCCGGTTCATCGTTTCCACCATGTGGACCGGGATCCGGATGGTGCGGGCCTGGTCCGCAATCGCCCGCGAGATAGCCTGGCGGATCCACCACGTCGCATACGTCGAGAACTTGAAGCCCTTGCGGTACTCGAACTTCTCGACAGCCCGGATCAGGCCGAGGTTGCCCTCCTGGATGAGGTCGAGAAGCGCCATGTTCCGCCCAACGTATCGCTTCGCCACGGAGACGACGAGCCGGAGGTTCGCCTCCGTCAGGCGCCGTTCCGCCCGGTCACCATCGCGTTTTACCCCTTCGAAGTGGCGCCGGAGCCGGTCTTCGAGGGCCGCGATCTTCTCGATCAGGTCATCGACGGGCGGCAGAAGCTGGTCCTCGCCACCCGCCTCCTCGCCCATCCGCGAAACGAGGTCGCTGGTGAGGATGTGGGAGACGATGGAGAGCAGCACGATGCGCCGCTGCGCCTCTTCCCCGGTGATCCCGAGGCGCAGGCTCAGCTCGTCGCGGAAGGCCTCGTTCAGGACGCCATCGACAAGGCCACGGAAGCGCGTGTCGCTGATCACCGTGGAAGGCAGGGTGTCACGCAGCAGCTCGCCGCCTTCAGGAGCGGTTGTATCGACGTAGGCGCGCGCTTCGTCGTACACCGTGTGGATGCTGTCCCACTGGTCGAGCAACGAGACGGCGATCCGCGAGGCGGACGCCGGATGCCCGTACGAGGAGACGTACCCTTCTTCGATGTTACGAAGGTGGATGCTCTCTTCGCGCTGGCGCGCGAGGTATCGTTCGTCGGCCGCCGTCAGGAGATGGACACGGCCGATTTCGAGGAGATACGCCCGGATCGGATCGTCGATCCCGGCGCCTTCGGTTGCCGCGGCCGCTTCGTCTTCGAGGTCCGACGTCTCCTCATCGGCGAGGTCGGTCTCCGTCGGCCCGGTGTCGGAGCCAGCCACAGCGGCCACCGGGGTCACGGCGGTCGCCAGTGCCTCTTCAGGAATGTTCGTTTCGGTGATTGGTTCGAGCGCTATCGCTGCACCTCCTTAGAGATGATGGGTGATCGGTCCTCACTCGTACAGGGGGTGCCGCGAAGGTCGTGGTGACGCTCCGCGCATTTAGCGCGCGAGTGCCGCGTCTTCCTGGTCGGTCCTGGGTTGGGTGGGGGCAAGTAACGACATAATAGCATGATTGCACGATCTCGGAAAGAGCCCTCTCCGTAAACAACGCACGATCGCGCGAATTTGTTCCGATAGCTGCCTGCGGCTGTCGTCGATACTCCATCGCTCAGGGCAGATTGCTTGGGATTCCCGGCGCCGCGGGCCCCGCCGCCTCCGTGTTTAGCCGCGTCAGGACGGCGGAAGCGAGGCGGTCGGCGCCCGTCAACGAAAGGTGGACTCCGTCGGCGTCGCGCATGTTCTGGAGATCTCCGGAACCACCGGGGAGGAAGGCGCCGTACCGTCCGTTCGCATCCACGAACAGCGGCCAGGAGTCGAAGAAGAGGACGCCGTTTCGCCTCGCCGCCTCCTCCCGGAAGATCTCGTTCAGGCCCGCCATCCGCTTGCTCAGGTCCGAGTCTTCCATAGGTGGCTGTCCGACCCAGACGACGAGGCGGCCGGGTGCGGCGATGAGGTCCATGGTGGCGGCCACGCGCAGCCGGTACTCCGCCTTCCATTCGGCGGCCTCTGGCTGGTAGATGTTCCCGGCGGCCGTCTTCAGGCCCTGCGAATCGTTCGCCCCGAAGATCACGACCATCACGTCTGGCTTGTCCCGGTCGGCGATCTTCTTCAGCTCCGAAGGCCAGTCGAAGAAGTCGGGACGGGTGAGGCCGGTGGCGGCGCGAGCGTCGAGGTCGGGTGTGATAACGCCGGTCACGCCGGAAAGCCGGGCCAACGCCCCACCGAACTCGATCGCCATCGAATCGCCGCCCACCCAGAGCTTCCATGGGCGGTCCGCGGTCGGGAGCCGCAGCCGAAACGCGGTGGGCACGGGCGTGCTGGCCGCGGCGGCCGTTGCCGTCGCCGCGGGTGTTCCCGTCGCCGTGGCCACGGCAAGCGGCGCCGCCATAGAGACGGGGCCACGGATTTCCCGGTTGGTCACGTCGTCCAGCCAGCGCCGGGGCCGATTGAGGTAAAGCTGGTCGCTGACTTCCTGGACCGGCTCCCAGACCGCGACCCAGAAGTCGTGGTCGCGGCCAAACGGCTTCTTCTCGGCGCCGTCCAGCAGGTGGTCGGCGTTCAAGAGGGCGGCAAAGACGAGCGTCCCGCCGACGACGCCAACGATGCGCGCGGGTGGGAACGCGAGAATCGCGGGCGCGCGCAGGAACCAGGGACGCGCGCCGATCACCCGCGGGTGGAACACCGGCGTCACTGTGGCGTCGATCATCACGGTCAGTTCGACGTGCGTCCCTTCGAGCGCGATCACGGGGACTTCGTACGGACCGAGGGCGAACTTCCGGCGGGGGCGGGGCGAGATACGCAACCAGTGTCTCCTAGAACCGGAAGTAGATGAATGGCGAGACACCCTCGGGGCCGAGAGCGTTCACAAGGACGAGGCAGCCAGCGAGGCAGGCCGCCTGGGCGGCCGGCGTGAGCCGCGAAAACGAAACATGCCAGCGCACGTTGAGCCGCGCCGGGAGGAACTGAAGGGCGACCATTCCGGCGATGGCGGCCGCGAGCAAGGGCGTGACGAGCGGCGCCGACGCGCCCCATCCCCGGCCAAGCCCGCTGAACATTTCTAGCGCGAGGTCGAACGACTGGGCGCGGAAGAACACCCAGGCCCCCACCACGAGGTGGAAGGTGATCGCCCAGCGAATGACGTTGGCGGGCGTCAGGCCGCGGCGCGCGTCCTTCCCCGGCAGCAGCCCCGGGATGTACCGCTCGACGACGAGGCCGGCGCCGTGGATGGCGCCCCAGGCCACGAACGTCCAGGCCGCGCCGTGCCACAGCCCCCCAAGCACCATCGTCAGCGCCAGATTGCGAGCCGTGAACAGCCGCGAGCCTCGGTTCCCGCCGAGCCCGATGTAGAGGTAGTCCCGCAGCCAGCGGGAAAGCGTCATGTGCCACCGCCGCCAGAAGTCCTGAAGTGAAAGCGCGCGGTACGGCGCATCGAAGTTCTGGGGAAAGCGGAATCCGAGCAGCAACGCGCAACCGATCGCGATATCCGTGTACCCGCTGAAGTCGGCGAAGATCTGGATCGCGTAGGCGTACATCGCGACGAGCACTTCGAACCCGCCATGTTCGCCCGGGACCCGAAACACGGGATCGACGATCTGCTCGGAAAGGTAGCTCGAGACGACGACCTTCTTGAACAGCCCGGCGATGATCAGCGAAAAGGCCAGCGTCGTGTTGATCTCTCTCGCCGCCATCGGACGGATGAGCTGCGGCCCGAGTTCCGAAGCGCGCACGATTGGCCCGGCGACGAGGTGCGCGAAGAACGACTGGAAGACCGCGAAATCGAGAAACGAAAGCGGCTTCTTCAGGTCGCCACGGTGGATATCGATGACGTAGCTGAGACCCTGGAAGGTGAAGAAGGAGATGCCCACGGGCAGGATGACGTTCAAGAGCGGCATCGGCATTCCGATCCCGAAGTCGCCCAGGCCGTTGCGCACTTCCGAGGTGAAGAAGTTGTAGTACTTGAAGAAGCCGAGCAACGCCAGATTCGCCGCTACGCTCCCGGCCACCAGCCAGCGGCTGACCGCCGTCTTCTCGCCCCCGCGCAACGCCGCCCCTACAGCCTGCCCGAAGAGCCAGTTCGCCGCCGTCGAGCCGGCAAGGAGCAGGCAGAAGCGAACATCCCAGTACCCGTAGAAGAAGTAACTGGCGCCGAGAAGGAGCAGCCGCCAACCCAGCCGCCACGGCCGCAGCACCCAGTACGCGGCCAGAACGGCCGTGAAAAAAATGGCAAAGTCAACCGTCGGGAACAACACGTGCCCGAAGTCCTTCACCCGCCTCGCGGGATTATGCAGCGTTCTTGGCGAAGACGGAAGTCCTTATGTCCGATCGGCGTGAGTCTGACCCGCCCTCGGCGTGGCCGCTCACGCCTCCGCCTCAGGGAAGGGCGCTACTGGCTCGCTCCAGACCACGCTCGAACCACGCAGTCGCGCGACGGCGTCTCCGCTGTACCCCAGCTCTTCCAGGATGGCGTCGGTGTGGTCGCCAGCGAGGCAGCCAGGCCCCGGCTGTTCAGGTGTCCGGCCGTAGCGTGTCAGCGTGCCCCACCGCGGGGAGTCGCCATACCGCGCGTGCCGAACCGGGACGACGAAGCCGTTCTCCAGGACGTGGCGATCGTCGAGCCAGAATTCGCCGGGCATGGCGCCATCGGCCCGCACGCAGCCGATTCCGTTCGGCGCCAGGACCAGTTCCCATTCGTCCGCCGTCCGGGTGCCAAGGACGGCAGATAGCGCTTCGGCCAGCGCGCTATCGTTGCTCGTCCGTGCTTCGGCAGTCTGGAAACGGGCATCGGCCAGGAGGCGCTCGGCCCCGGCGGCCGCGCAGAAGGCCGCGAACTCGCTCTCCTGGGGGAGCGCCAGGAATACCCACCCCTCCGCCGCCTGGTAGAGCCGGTATGTGGCGCGGAGCCCGAGGAGATCGGGTCCGGGCGCCGGGCGTTCCGGCTTGCCGGCATAGCTGATGAAGTCGTCGCCGTTCGCCCAGGCGTTCGCCCCCAGCATATCGACGAACACCTGCTGGCCGACGCCGAGCCGGCGCCGGGCCACGAGGGCGAGGAGCGTCGAGGTGGCGACGACGACCGAGGTGTTCGGGTCCGGGTTCGCTTCGTTCGCCCGGAACAGGGTGTTCGCGATCGAACGAAGCTCCGGGATCTCCGTACTCGCCCTCGCGACCTCGGGCCCGCCCGCCTGGAGGAGCGCCCCGCCCAGTGCCGCGCCGGGGATCGGATGGGTCGATGGCCGGTGGGCGCCCGGGCCATCCGGGCCGTAGCCGTTCACCGAAACGTAGACGATCTCCGGGCGGAGTGCCTTGCATTGTTCGTAGCCGATGCCCAGCCGTTCCGGCACGCCCGGCCGGTAGTTGTGGATCACGATGTCGGCCCGCGAGATGATCTGTTCGACAATCTGGCGGCCCTCGGGCGATTTCAGGTCGAGCGCGATACTCTCCTTCGAGACGTTCGTCTTCGAGGCCATGATCCCGAACATGCCGAGGCCGCGATAGGGATCGCCGCCGACTGGTTCGACCTTGATCACGCGTGCCCCGAGGTCGCCAAGGATCGAGACGCCGAGCGGTGCCGCGATCACCGTCGCGAACTCTACGATCGTTACCCCGGCGAGCGGGCCGCCTTCTGCCTGGCGGCCGATGGAGCGGAGGACGGGCGCCTTCCAGGGAGCCGCTTCACTTGCCATAATCGCCGGCGTCGCGGCCACGCCTGGCGTCTCTCGCAGTGCCGCCAGCGGCCCGAGCTGGCGGACCGGGCCGAGGCCGGGCACGGTCTGTTCCGTTACGTGGCCGTTCAGGACGAGGTCGGGGTCGTCGAGTGCCGCCTGGGTCGAGCGGTACTGGGTGGCCGCGACGCCCCCGTTTTCGACGAACGTCTCCATCCACTCCGCCGCCGTGTGGTCCAGCATCCGCCGGAACATGCGGTCGCGGAACTCCTCGCGCACGGCTTCGTCCCAGCTGGCCGGAGGTCCTTCGTAGCGCGGGTCGCCATAAATCTCGGCGAGGTCGACCGCGGAAACGTAGTTATCGAAGAGGTGCTGGAGCAGGTTGCCCATCTGCAGCCACTTCCCATCCTTCGTTGGCAAAGGGTGGTAGTTCAGCGTCGGCCCCCGGCCGGCGAGCAGCATCGGGTCGGTCGCGAAGGCTTCCCCGTTGCGCCGGAGGAGGTGCGTGCGCAGCATGGCCAGCAGGTCGTAAGGGAGCATGCCCTGGAGAAGGCTCGTCTCCACCGTCTGCCCGAGCCCCGAGGACTCGCGTTCGTAGAGCGCCGCGAGGATGCCGCTGGCCGCCGACTGTGAGGCCGCGTGGCTGGCCACCTGGACGGCTGCGTAGGCAGGCCCTTCGCGCGGTGGCAGCCCCGCGAAGGCCTGCATTCGTCCCGATTTCGCCGCGACGAGGCCTTCGTAGGCCGGATACGCCGCGTAGGGCCCGCGCGGCCCCCAGCCCGTGATCCGGCAGTACACGAGCCGGGGATTCGCCTTCGCCAGCGTCTCCGGGCCCAATCCCCAGGCCGCCGCGCGTGCTGGCGGGAGGGTCGTCAAGAGGACGTCGGCGGCCGCCGCGAATTCGGCCACCCGCTCCCGTCCGGCGGCGGTGTGCAGGTCAGCTTCGAACAGCCGCTTGCCACGGAGCCAGGCGGGGACGTTGGCGAGGGCCGCGAACGGGTCACCGCCTGGCGGCGTAACGCGGACCACGTCGGCTCCGAAGTCCGCAAGCACCATCGTCGCGACCCCCGCGACCGGCCCAAGCGAAAGATCGAGTACGGAGATGCCATCGAGCGGAGCGGGCACGCGATCACCAGAAGTGGAGGAGAATCCTCACCCTTTCCGGGGCGCATTGTACGGAGGTGAACCCCAGCCGCGCATCAGAGGGAGGATCAGCCAACTCCGGATGAAAAGTCGCCGTACGTCGTTTGCGGCACCGGCTCCCGCCTTCCTCCATTCCCGCTCAAAGAGAAAGGCCCCGCCGTTTCGGCGGGGCCTTCCAGGTTGGGAGAGGATTCGCCGCCGTTACTTCCTCCGGGAAGCGGTGGCGACGGTGGCGCCGCCGGCAACCACCAGGAACGCTCCACTGGCCAGGAGGACCAGGAAGAGGGCGCTGCCGTTACCGCTCTGGAGGCCGCTACCGGTAGCCGGTGCGGTCGGCGTCTTGATGCCGGCCACCTGGTCGCTGACAGGCGCGGGTTGCGGCGCTGGCTGTGGCGCTGGCTGTGGAGCCGGCGCCGGGGCGGGCGCTGGCGCTGGTGCCGGCGCGGGCGCTGGCTGCGTCTGCGGCTGTACTGGCGCGGGCGGTACGACTACCACGGCGGGCGGTACGACTACCACGGGTGGTACGACTACCACGGGCGGAGGTACCACCGGCGCGGGCGCCGTGTTGGTGAAGTTGCAGACGACGATGTCGCCCGGTGCCGGCGTGAACGTCACGCTTCCGTTGGCCGCGATCGCCGCTGGCACCGCCAACCCCGTGCAGCTTCCGCTCGCGGTCCATCCCGTAGGAACGGGCTCAGAGACCGTGATCAGATGAGCGGCGCCGATGACGACGGGCCCGAGAGCTTCGCCGTGGCCGATTGCGCCAAGCGCTTCGATCGGCTCGCAGACAGCCGGAGCAGCCGGATCGCAGGTCAGCACGGAGAATGCGAATGTCGCGGT
>JANMTH010000537.1:0-1588 GCA_031390305.1 Thermoflexaceae bacterium | reverse complement strand
CCGGATTGCGGTGATCCGCTCGTGCTCGACCGTCACGGTGAGGCTGCAGGTGTCCGGGCAGTCGAGGGGACAGACGCTGGCTTGCTCCCGGCTCATTCCATGCCTCCCCGGCGATTCTACGCCGCGGCGGCGGGAGCCGGCTTCCGGCCGGCGACGAGGCCCAGCAACCAGCCGGCGGCGATCAACGCGGCCAGGATCCAGGCCTGGGTGAACGTGCGCGTGGAAAGAAGCCAGAGGCAGAACGCCAGGCCCGCCATCGCCACCGCGGTGCCGGCCGGCACCCGGAAGCCCGGCGCTTCCATCGCCACGCGGCGCCGGAAGATGGGCACGGTGCTGCAGACCATCGCGTAGGTGACGAGGCGGATGATCGCGGAGATAGTCGCATTGGCGGCGAAGCCGCCGGAGAGCGCAAAGGCCAGTCCAAAGGTCGCGAAGGCATAGATGGCGACGTCCGGGGTGCGGAACCGGGGATGGACGCGGGCCAGGATGGCAGGAAGCTCGGCGCGCTCGGCCATCGAATAGAGGATGCGCGGCGAGGTGAGCACGGCGCCCACCGTCCAGCCCGAGGTCGAGATCATCGCCGCCACGATGGCGAAGACGACGGCGCCCGGGCCAAGGAGGACGCCGAACGCCGCGGCCACCGGGGCCTTGGACGCCGCGACGTGGGGAACGACGCCCACCACCGTGAGCTGAACGAGCATGTAGGTGCTCGCCACCACCGCCAGCGCGGTCAGCAGCGCGAACGCGGAATCGCGACGTGGGTCCCTGGCCTCGCTGGCCGGGATCAGGGCCGCTTCGAACCCTCCGTAGGCGAAGATCAGCAGCAGCACCGCCTGGGTCCAGTCCGGGGCGGCCACGGCCTGCGTGGCCAGCACCTCCCCGCTGATCCGGCCGAGGCCCATCGCCACGAGGAGGATCAGCGGCAGCAGCTTGGCCACCGTGAACACGTCGACCGTTCGGGCGCCCAGGCGCACGCCCATGACGTTGAGGGCCGCGACGAGCGCGGTCAGCGCGCACATCACCGCCGTCCGCCCCGATCCCGTCCCCACAACGGGCAGGACCTGGCCGAGGTAATCGACGAACACGTTGAGGTTCGCGCCCATCGAGGTCACGCGGATCCAGAAGCTCAACCACCCCATCTGGAATCCGACCGTCGGGCCGTAGGCTTCCCGCGCGTAGAGATACGACCCGCCCGGCTCCTGGAATCGGCTCGCCACCTCGGCATGGGACAGGGTGATGGCGAGGATACCGAGGCCCGCGATGAGAGCGGCCAGCGGGCTCCAGGCCCCGGTGAGCGCGGCCAGCACCGCGGGCAGGCCGAAGATCGAGCTCCCGATCGTGCCGTTGATCACCGCCGCGGTCAGGTCCCAGCGACCGATGGCGCGGACAAGTCGCGAAGACTCCGGAGCCGCATGCATGGTCGGACTATACTGGCGGCCCGCCCACCGGGGGAAGGAGCCGCGAATGCCTCGCGTCGTGCGTTGCGCATTGATCCAGGCCAGCAACGTGAAGCCGCCCGAGGCCGGCCTCCCCGCGATCAAGAAGGCCATGATCGCGAAACACGTCGGGCTCATCGCCCGGGCTGCCG
>JANMTH010000531.1:0-2289 GCA_031390305.1 Thermoflexaceae bacterium | reverse complement strand
GACGATTTCGAGCGCCGGCATTCGGCCGGCCTTCTCGAATTCCTTCAGCTCGGCTATCCAGATATCGGCACGGAGCTGGTCCTGAATATTCAGGTTGTAGCCGGGAAACCCTTCATGCGTATGCTCCTGCAAGTAAGCCTTGGTCGCCCGATATCGCTGAGCCAGGCCACCCGGCGCAGTATCCTGCGGAATCGCGAACTCTCCATAATTACGGAACGTTATTCCCGCGCGCTGTGCCAGATTCCACAGATATCCGCTGCCCGGCTCGGCCACATCGTCGTCCGGTATGACGCCACGATTCGTTCCCTCGTAGTCGTAGGTCCGGCCTCTGCCCGAGTAGTTCGAGGGCGTTGTCTTCTGGACGTAATCGGTCGAGTACGCTGCGGTTGACCAGTTATGTCCGTCCGCGCTTACCTCGGCGTTAACGAAGAAGCGGTCGAAGATGCCGAATCGCTCGGCCAGCGCGTGGTGGTTGGGCGAGACTGGCCGCGGAAAAAACAGGAGTGATGTGTCACCGTCGCCGCCGGGGAGGTCACCGAGTATCTGATCACGATCGGCGGACGCAGCTACGACGTTGAGGTGAAGGGCGAGAAGGTGGTCGTCGATGGCCACGAATTCGCGATCACGGTGAAGGACGACGGCGCCTACCGCACGGTGAGGGCCGGGGACATCCAGTACCGCGTCGCCCTGCCAGCGGCTGGAGCGCGGGAGAGCGGGATGACCGTGGAGGTGGACTACCGGCCGTTCGTTGTGGCGTACGAGGGGCGGCTGGGCGGCGGCCCCGCGCCCCGTGCGCCGCGCGGCCCGGCCGCCCAGTCCGTGCCACGGGCGGGCGTGAAGGGCGGCGTGACCGCGCCCATCGCCGGCAAGGTACTCCGCCTGGTGGCGAAGGCGGGCGACACGGTGAAGGCCGGCGACGTCCTCCTCCTCCTCGAGGCGATGAAGATGGAGAACGAGATCAAGTCTCCGGCGGACGGCGTGGTGAAGGAGATCCTGGTGGCGGAGGGGGCGCGGGTGACGGAGGGCGACACGCTGGTGGTGGTGGAGTAGGGGGTTCGCGGCGTTACGTCCCATATGGGATTAACTTTCCTTGCATGCTGATAGCGCTTGACGGCGCGCTCTCTCACTCCTTCTACTGTAGCGGCAGCCTGGACGCACAGAGGTTCCGCCGATGGCACGCTTCCTCAGCATCGTCCCCCGGAAAGCCGCACTCATCGCCGCCATACCTGGCGTCTGCGTTGTTGTTCTCATTGCCGTGGCGGCGATCGCCTGTGGGGAATCAGATCTCGATCAACCTTCCCCGCGCGACGGAAGCTCGAACGCGACTGCCACGCCATCGCCAGCCGGACCTGCCCAACCGAACGCCAACGATCCACCAACTGGGTTCTACCCGACCACTCAGCGCTCTAGCGTTCGCGAGCTGGATCGGTTCCTGGAGGCGTTCTTTGCGGCAGATGCGGCTGCGCTCTTCCAACTGACGCGGACACGCGAATCGCCCTGCGTCTTGGAGCGTTCCCTGAACAACCAGGGCGCCCCGATTTGCCGCGCGGGCATGGAAGCCGGCACGCCGATCCGCGGGATGGGATACACCCACTGCGAAGGCGTCTTCATCCCCGATGAGCTGCTTGAAGGTCTCTTCAAGGGTCTGGCCAACGAAGGCCTGTACCTGTACGCCGCCTTCGCCCCTGCGGAGCCGAAGCTGCCGTATCTTTCAGCGGACACCGGGTTTCTTGTCCTGCTCGGCAACGCCCTCGATGTCTCTCCGCTGCTCGCCTTCACACTCGACCGCGACGGTCACGTGATTGGCATCGAGTGGCAATGCGGCTCGTTCGAACCGGAATACTTCCGCAACGGCCAGTTCCACCTCAGGCCGCTGGCTCCCGCGGTTGGTGTCCCCATTCAGTGATCCGCCCGCGATTCGGCCGACGGCGAACGGCCGCCGACCCGCGACCCGTTACAGACCGCCGCGCCGGCCGACTTCGGCCATAGTCAGAGCCAGCGATCCTGCGCGTACTCATGCGTTCGGCCAATCGCGGGCGCGGCGAGAGCCGGGATGCAGCGCCCGGCGTGCATCGAAACGGCCGCAATCATAGATTTCGACTATATCTCACCTACCAGACTTCACAGTGGGGCTATAACAGCGTACTCTGGAAGACAGCTTCTTCCTGGGGGAACAGATGGCGGTTGAGCAGGTGACGCGCGACCTCAGTACGAGCGTGATGGCCAAGGCCCCCTCGGTACACCGGAACCTCTCGACCCCGGTCCTCTACGAACACATGGTCCGCCGTG
>JANMTH010000509.1:0-3408 GCA_031390305.1 Thermoflexaceae bacterium | reverse complement strand
CTTCGGGCTTGAGGGCGTGGCCGTCGAGTTCGACGAGGTTGGTGGTGAGCATGCCGCTGCCGCCATCGGCCTCTTCCTTGAGTTCGTGGATACGGCGGCGGATGGCCATGTTGTCGGCGCCGTGGAGGAGGACGATCATGGGGGATAGTGTAGTCGGTCTTCAGTAGCCGGTAGCCCTTAGTCAGAAGTCAGAGGTCCGTGGATGAGCGCGGTCGCCCTCACTGAATACTGGCTACCGACTACCTGGCTACTCGTATCTAGTGGGAGAGGAAGCAGGCCTGGATGGCGCGCGCTGTGCCGGGGTCGCCATGGAGGACGCCGCATTCTTCGGCGGGGGCTTCGCCGCGGATGAAGGCGAAGAAGCCGGGTGTCGTCGTCAGGAGGCGGAGCTCGGCGGTAGCGGCGGCGCGGCGGCGGGGGTAGATGCGGCCCTCGCGGATCTCGAGGGTCCAGGTGTTGCAGTCGCTGCAGTCGGAGATTTCGATGGCCATGGAGGCGTCGAGGTCGCCGGCGCGTTCCGGGAGGAAGCTGAATGTCGGGACGACGCGGACAGCGAAATCGGCCGGCACTTCTGTACCGGCCGATTGGGGATCGAAGGGACTGAGATACTGGCTGCCCCATTCGATGAGCGAGAGGAGGATGGGGCGGACGGCCCAGCCCTGTTCGGTGAGGGTGTATTCGACGCGGGGCGGGAGTTCGCGGAAGTATTCGCGATTGACGAGGCCGGCGGCTTCGAGGCGCTTGAGACGGTCGGAGAGGACGTTGGGCGACATGCCGGCGCAGTTTTCGAGAATATCGGAGTAGCGGTGGAGGCCGGACATGAGGTCGCGGAGAATGAGGAGAGTCCATCGGTCGCCGATGACGGCGAGGCTCTGGGCGATGAGGCAGGGCTGGTTTGGGGATGCCTTGGGGCCAGGGGTTTCGCGCTCGGTGGCGGCGAGATCTGGGATAGTGGAAGGTTTAGCCATTCGATAGCCCCAAGACTATTGACTTGATAGTCACGGATGAGTAGACTGCGGATGCGTTGGCACTACGAAAGTGATAGTACCAGCACTAACCACTCGCAAGCGTAGCTGACGGCCGCGCGGCGAGTCAACCCGTAGGAGGGACACCGATGGAAACCACAATGACCGCCGACCCAGTTACGCAGCCGGACCATTTTCATCGCTGGCGGATCGACGAGCCCAACGGGCCGACGAGCCACGGTGTCTGCAAGGTCTGCGGGACGACGAAAGCGTTCAAGAACTGGCTGGCGGAAGGCGACTTCATCACGAATGAGGAGCACCGCACCGCCGCCTGAGCCCTGGCGAAAGCCGTGAGACAAAGAGGCCGCGCCCGAAAGGGTGCGGCCTCTTTCGTGGTCGAGGTCCAGGGCAAGAACGCCACCGTTCGGCGCTGCCCTCACCCCCCGGCCCCCTCTCCCGACTCCTGCGTCGCGGGCGAGGGGGAGCTACGACTGTGAAGGTGACCGACGAAGCCAGGTTGGACGCCGTCAGATCACGCCGCGGGCGCGGAGGTCTTCGACGGCTTCCGGCGTCATGCCGAGGAGGGTCGTGAAGACCTCGTCCGTGTGTTCGCCGAGGGTGGGCGCGCGCCCGGGGACGACGCCAGGGGTGCCGGTGAGGCGGGGCACGATGCCTGGCTGGAGGACGGGACCGTAGGCGAGTGTATCGACGGTGACCACCTGTTCGCGGGCGGCGTAGTGCGGGTCGGCGAGGATATCGGGGGCGGCGTAGACCTTGGTGGCGGGGCAACCGTGCTGATCGAGGATGCGCTGGCATTCGGCGAGGGGGCGGGCTCGGACCCATTCGCCGAGGATGGCGTGGATCGCCTCGTAGTTCTTGACGAGGTTGCGGCGTGGGGTGAAGCGCTCGTCGGTCAGGAGTTCGGGCTGGTCCATCGCCTGGCAGAGCTTCGCGAAGGCACGCTGGGTGGTGCAATTGACGACGAGGTGGTGGCCGTCGGCGGTTTCGAACTGCTCGGCGGGGACGACGCCGGGAAAGTAGTTGCCAGAGCGTTCGCGGCCGACGCCAGTCTGGCCGTAGCCGCCGATGTAGGTGCCGCTCATGCGGAACGCGGCCTCGTAGAGGGCAACATCGACATCCTGGCCGCGCCCTGTGTTCTGGCGCGCCTGGAGGGCGACCATCGCGCCGAGGGCGGCGAACGTGCCCGCGCCGTAATCGGCGACGAAGAAGCCGGGCCGCACGGGGGGCCTATCGGCGTAGCCGGTGGTGTAGGTCATGCCAGAAAACGCGAGAGCGACGCGGTCGAAGCCGGCGCGGTCCTTATACGGTCCCGTCTGGCCGTAGCCACTGATGCGGACGACGATCAGGCCGGGGTTGGTTTCGCGGAGCGAATCCGGGGCGAGGTCCCAGGCTTCGAGGGTGCCGGAGCGGAAGTTCTCGACGAGGATGTCTGAGCGGTCGCAGAGGGAGCGAAAGAGTGCCTTGCCCTCTGGGGCGTGGAGGTCGATGGTGACGGATTTCTGGCCACGGTTGTCCTGCCAGAAGGAGAGGTTGTCGCGGTTGGGGTCGCCGACGATGGGCTGTTCGACTTTGATGACCTCGGCGCCGAATTCGGCGAAGAGGGTGGAGCAGTAGGGCGCGGCGAGAATCTGTCCGGCGGAGATGACCCGGATTCCAGCGAGGGCGCCAGGTACGGAGTTGTCCATGGTGGGGGATACTACGTGAAGCGATGCCTGAGCCCAAACGAACGACGAGCACTCCGGCGAACGGGCCCTCGTTGCCCGCGGGCGATGTGACGCAGAGTCGCAGAGGCGGGGAGAAGGGAGGCGAGGGGAGGCTCACCGCCTCCGTGCCTTCGTTCTATACGCGCGTCTACGCCTGCGTGGCCGGTGTGCCGCGGGGACGGGTGATCACCTACGGGCACGTCGCGTTGTTGCTCGGTTCGCCGGCGGCGGCGAGGGCGGTGGGGTATGCGCTCCACAACCTGCCGCCGGAGAGCGAGGCGCCGTGGTGGCGGGTGATCAACGCGCAGGGGGCGATCAGCCTGCGGGGCCGCGGGGCGGCGGCCGACCTCCAGCGCGCCCTGCTCGAACGGGAGGGCGTGGTGTTTTCGGCGGAGGGATTGGTGGACCTGGGGCGGTATCGATGGTGGCCGGAGGGGCCGGGGTAGTACTCACTTGAGTACGTTGGCGTTCGTTGCCGGGCGTGCGCCCTCACCCCCAACCCCTCTCCCAGTGCGCTGGGCGAGGGGAGCCATCCAGGCCGGTGGGCGAGCTCACTTACCGTGGACTTTCTCGATTTAGTACCAATCCCGATGATGCGTAACGGAGAGAAGGTGGCCCGGCGGCGGCCCTCACCCCCCGACCCCCTCTCCCGACTCCTGCGTCGCGGGCGACGGGGAGCCGATGACTGCGAACGTGACCCACGAAGCCAGGTTGGAGCG
>JANMTH010000507.1:0-15749 GCA_031390305.1 Thermoflexaceae bacterium | reverse complement strand
CGGCGATACGCCGCTTTCCGGGATGTACACGGGCGCGCGCACGTTGCGCATCGCCGACGGCCCGGATGAAGTCCACCGCATCCTGATCGCCAAGAACGTCCTCAAGCAGTACCACGATGGGATGAGTTGGGACTTCGGGGTGTGAGTCGGTAGTCGGTAGTCGGTAGTCGGTAGTCGGTAGTCGGTAGTCGGTAGTCGGAGAGAGCGTAGTCGGAGTGCCGGCTACCGCCGGAATGCCAGGAGGGCGTTATGTTTCGACATGTGGTCTTGTTGAAGTGGAAGGCAGA
The DNA here is from genome assembly GCA_031390305.1 of Thermoflexaceae bacterium. Taxonomy (GTDB): domain Bacteria; phylum Chloroflexota; class Dehalococcoidia; order Tepidiformales; family Tepidiformaceae; genus JANMTH01. The sequence goes on along the minus strand of JANMTH010000507.1, from coordinate 15,462 downwards.
AGCGACGGCGGCCCAGAAACAGGCCGTCCTCGACGGGCTGGCGGAGTTGCCGGGCGCGATACCGGAGATCCGGTCGTACGTTTTCGGGGCGGACGCGGCGATTTCGGACGGGAACCATGACCTCGCGGTGGTCGCCGACTTCGACGATGCGGAGGGGTACCTGGTCTACGCCGCGCACCCCGTCCACGTTGCCCTGATCACGGAGAAGATCAGGCCGATCCTGGCGGCGAGGGCGGCCGTTCAGTACGAAGTGAGCTGAACCAGCCCATCAGATATCGAAGTCGCGGGTTTCCGTATCGCGCCGGACGAGCGTGAGCACTCCGAGGGTGGACGCTTCCTCCTTCGCCGCGGGGAGGATTGCGGCGCCATCGACGGCGGCAAGGATCTCGAATCCGGCACGCCGGAGGATGCTCGCGCGCGCGTTGACACGGGCCACGTCCCGAGAATCGACGACCTTCGAGAGTTCCAGCGCGATCATCACTTCGGGGGCATCAACGCCCTTGCCCTGCTTCGCGGTCGCCACGGCGTCCAGGAGGTTGAGCTGATGCCACTCGTCGTCGGAGATGCGGCCGTCGCGCCATGCTTCGACGAACGGGGGATATTCGCCCGGGAGGATCTGGCGGACTCCGATGTAGTGGTGCTGTCCGAGCATCTGACTCAAACGCGATGTGTAGCGGAACTCCCAGAAGTCGCCTTCGAGGTTGCCGAGGCGGCCGTCCATCCTGCCCAGCCGAACGGTGAGCGCCTTGACCTGTTCGGTCAGTTGGTCGACGCGCGCCGTGAGCTGGTCGATTCGCATCGTGAGGTGGTCCATGCGCTCCGTGAGCTGGTCCATCCGGACGGTGAGCTGGTCCATCCGCTCGCCAAGGCGCGCGTCCTGGATGGCGAGGTCTTCCACGCGGTCGGCGAGCCGCGCAACAATCCCGGGAAGCGCCAGGAAGTCCGCGTGGAGGATGGCGTCCCGCACGCGATCACGGAGCGAGGGGTTGGCTTGAACCGCCTCAATGAACTGCTCGATATCGGCCGGAGAGAACGCCATGGGCAAAGTGTAGCAGAGCGAGAAAAGGCTAGGCGCGGATATCCCGTGCGTAATCGCGGCCGCCCCGAACGGTCACGCGCATCACGGCGCCAGCGCGGGAATCGTCCTCTACCAGCTCGACAACGCCTGCGGCGATATCCTCGGGCTGAAGGATGCCACCGAGCTGGGCGGCCAATTCGTTCATCTTCTCCACGCCGCCGCGACGGACGAGCGGGGTATCGACGTAGCTCGGGCAGATGGCGTTGACGCGGATGCCGGATTCGAGGGCGAGGTAGCCGAGCGACCGGCAGAGGTTGACGACGCCGGCCTTGGTCGCGGCGTAAACGGGCGAACCGGGCATCGGGAGGAGGCCACCCATCGAGGCGGTATTCACGATGACGCCGCCCCGCCCGGACGCTTTCATGAGCCGTACAGCCAACCGGGTCGCGTCGATGACGGCGGTGAGGTTGATATCGACGACCCGCTTCCAGGCCTCGGTCTCGTCCTCGAAGAGCGCCTCGCCGCCGATGCCGGCGTTGTTGAAGACGATGTCGAGGCGGCCAAAACGGCTGTAGGCGGTCGCGAAGGCCGCTTCGAGGTCACGCGAGACGGTCGTGTCGCAGTGTGCGGCGACAGCTGTCCCGTCCGTCGCTTCGATCGCGGCGACGGTCTCGGCGGCGCCCACATCGTCGATATCGGCGACAACGAGCCGTGCTCCGCGGGCGGCGAGCACGAGGGCGGCCGCCCGGCCGATGCCCGATGCGCCGCCGGAAACAAATGCGACCGTGTTCTCGAATTCCATGCCAACCTCCAGGCAACCGGACGATAACAGGAAACGGAGTAGGGGCCTTCCAACGTGAACGGACGCTGGCAACGGAATCGTCTACCCTACCGGGCATGCCCATCTACGCCGTCGGGGAGAAGATCCCGGTCATCCACCCGGAGGCGTTCATCGCCCCGACCGCAACGATCGTCGGCGAGGTGACGATCCACGCCGGCGCCTCCGTCTGGTACGGAGCGGTGGTCCGCGGCGACACGTCGTACGTCGTGATCGGGCCCGGGGCGAACGTTCAGGACGGCGCCGTCATCCATGGCCGCGCGGGCCAACCGGCGATCATCGGCGCCGAGGCTTCGATCGCCCACAACGCCATCATCCACGGCGCGACGATCGGTGAACGGGCGCTCATCGCCAACGGTGCTCAGGTCCTGGAAGGGGCGACGGTTGGCGCGGGCGCACTCGTAGCCGCAGGCTCCGTCGTCCTGGCGGGCACCGATATTCCCGCCGGAATGCTCGCCGCCGGTACGCCAGCGGTGGTCAAGCGTTCGATAGTGGGGACAGCCTCGGAGGAGTGGGTGACCGGCAACCCGGGCCGCTACCAGATGCTTGCGGCGATGCACCGGCAAGGGCTTCGCGAACTCGAGCGCGACGCCGTCAGGGCGCCTTCGTGAACCTCCGGATCGCGTCAAGCGTCCTCCCGATCGCGGTCTTCTACATCCTTTCGAGAGTGGCGGACCCGTGGGTCTCGATCGTCGGCGGCTTCGTCGCATCGTCGCTCGTGTTCTACTGGAATCGCCGGCACCGCGTCATCGGGCTGCTGGCGCTCTTCGCCTTCGTCGTCCTTAGCGTCTCAGCGGTCATCGGGATCGTCTTTGATAGCGAAAAGGCGTATCTCGCTTCGGGCCCGGTGGCGGACTTCCTCTTCGTCCCGATGTACATCGGGAGCATGATCCTGAAGAAGCCGCTGATCGGCGGCATCGTCCGCGAGATGTTCCCACAGTGGGCCGGGCAGGTGCCGATCGACGCGCCCGTGTTCGTCAAGCTGTCGTTCCTCTGGGCTCTTTTCGATGTGGTGACCGGCGTCCTGCGGAGCTACATGCTCTTCGAACTCTCGGTGGGCGAGTACATCATCTGGAGCCGGGTGGCGACCTGGCCGTTCCGGGCGGCGATCGTCGGGATCACGATCTGGGCCGTCTATCGCGCTTCGAAGCGGTACGGCGAGGCGGACTCTGTCCACGAAGTGACCGAGGCGATCGATGGCCGCCGTTCGGCAGCGGCCGAGCGGCCTTAGGCGGGCGCGTCGCGGCTCCACCCGAAATCCGCCTCCAGCGGCTTGATCAGGATGGACGGCGCGGATCGGACGCCCGCGGAGGCGAGGAGAAGAAGAAAGGTGACGGCGACCACAACCCAGCCGTAGTGGAAGCTCCCCCTGGCTCGGCCAGCGGTCCGGGGGCCGGCCTGCCGCGTTCGCGCACTGTATCGCGCCGGTATGCCAAGATCACCGCGCTCTTTACGAAGGCGCACTTCCCGGATTGCGGAAAGAGCGCGGTGGTGGCAGCGTTCAGCGTGTGATACTCCGGACAACGCGCCAGCGCGTAACACTTGCCGTTCTGCTGCTCAGCGCCGTCGCCCTCCTTGGCGTTCGGTGCGACCTCCGGCAGCCGCCGCAGCCGCTCGCGCAACGAGCCCCCAGCGCGACCCTGGAGGCGCGCGCGTTCGCCGAAACGGTTGCCGCCGATGGCCCAGGGGCGCACAACGACGCGGGGCCAGGCCCGCGTCCGGGAGCGCCACTGATGAACGTTGGCGACGGGCGCTCGTACCCCATCCTCCCTCTTACCGCGCTCGCGCCCGACGCGGAACGCTTCCTTCACACGCGCGATCCGCAGTGGGGCTTCGCGGTCGTGCTGCCCGGCCGCGGGACCGCCTATTCGGTCAACGGCGACGAGCCGTTCGCGCTCGCCAGCCTCACCAAGGTCGTCATCCTCCTCGCCATCCTCGACCTCGCCGAACGGGAGGAGCGCGGACCGGCCGAAGACGAGTTCGGGCTGATGTCCGCAATGATCGAGTTCAGCGACAACGAGTCCGCCGCGATCCTTTGGGAGTTGCTCGGCGGGGGCGAAGCGATCGCGGCGTTCCTGGAACGGGAGGGCGTAACCGGCATCTACCCCGCGCCGGCGGGCCGCGGCTGGGGCGATAGCACGGCAACCGCCAACGGCCTCGCCCTCCTCCTCACGAAGGTGGTCATCGGGACGTTCCTCACGGACGCGAGCCGCGCCATCGTCACCGGTCTGATGGCCGCCGTGGTGGAGGAACAGCGATGGGGCGTTAGCGCGGGCTTCCCCGCCGCCCAGACGCCTGTCTCGATCAAGGACGGCTGGTACCCGGCGCTCAGCGGTTGGCGCGTCACCAGCGCCGGCTTCTCTTCGGATGAGGCGGTCGAATCGATGGTGATGGTGGCGCTGACGCGGAACCAGGCATCGTTCAAATACGCGGTCGAGACGATTCAGGGGGCCGCCAGTCTCGTTGGCAGGGCGGTCTACGGCGAAGCCGTCGAGGCGATCGACCCGGGAGAAACGACAGAGCTCCCGCCGACGGCGACCAACCGCTTCGCGCCCCCAACCGAAGGACTGGCGACGCTCGGTGGAGTATGCGAAACGCCATCCGGGATCGCGCGCCGTTCGGGAGCGTGGCGCTGCACGGTCGATGAGGCCGTATTCGACCCGTGCTTCGTCCCCGAGGCGGGTGCGGGGACCGTCGTGGTCTGCGGCGCGCGCCCCGATGGGAGCGGCGATCCGTTCATCCTGGAGACCGGGACGCCGCTGGGTGGTAGCGGAGAAGAGGACCTGCGCCACCCGTGGATCCTGCTTCTCGACGACGGGGTGGAGTGCGACCGGGCGGTCGGTATCGAGCCGGACGAGGACGGGGACACCGTCTCGTACCTGTGCGCGAACGGCACGGCCATTGTGGGGCCGCTTCAGCAGTCGGGCGCCTGGGCAGCTCTCCGCTTCAACTCCCGAACATGGCTGACGTGGACGAGCCGGGTGACCTTCGCCTGGTATTAGCGGCATCGCGCACCAGGGGGACGGTCACCGCTGGCCGCGAACCGTCCCAACTCTTCCGGCCGCTGATCGCCAACGCACGGGCCGCCGGTCATAATCGCCGGACTACGGGCGAGGGGTGGCGGTGCTGTGATACGACGAACGACTGGTGCGGGCTGGTTGGCCGCGATCCTCCTGGTGCTGGCCGCGCTGTTCGCGGGCGCCTGCGGCGACAGCGAAGGGCCAGACCGGCCGCGCATCGCGATCCTCCTCGCCCGCGGCGGCCTCGGCGACCGGTCGTTCAACGACAGCGCGGCCGCCGCCGCCGTGCACATCCGCAAGGAGGCCGGGGGAAGCGCCGAGGTGGTGCTCTTCAAGGACACTGTGGACGGACAGTTGGCGAACGCCCGCGTGGTTGCCGGTGGCGATTTCGACCTCATCGTTGGCCTGGGAGCCGAGAACGTCGCGGCGATCACGGCGCTGGCGAAGGAGTTCCCCGAACAGCGCTTCGCGATCGTGGACGCGGCCGTTACCGCTCCGAACGTGACCTCGGTCGTGTTCAACGAACTGGAGGGCGACTTCCTTGCGGGCGCCTTAAGCGCTTTACTCGCCCACGGTGAACCGGTTGCCTTCATCGGCGGGGCGGATGTCGCGGTCATCCGCCGGATCGAGGCAGGTTGGCGCCAGGGCGTCCTTTTCGTGGACCCCAAAGCCGCGATCGATTCGGTGTTGCTCGCCGGGAGGGACGACTTTCGCGGGTTCACGAACCCGGAGGGCGCACGCACGGCTGCTTCCGGGCTGTACGCCGATGGAGCGAAGGTGATCTACGTGGCGGCCGGTGGCAGCGCCCTCGGAGCGATAGAAGCCGCGGACCGGCTGGACGGGATCATGATCACAACGGGCTCGGACCAACGGCACCTCGCCCCGGGAAACGTCGTCACGAGCCGTACGAAGAACGTGGACGCCGCGATTCTCGGACTGGTGGAGAACGTTAAAGCCGGCACGCTCGCCGCGGGGCCGCGGACGTTGGACTACCGGAACGGTGGCATCGGGCTGGCCGCGATCAAGGGCAAGGGCGTGACGGCCGAAGTGCTGCTCCGCCTGCGCCAGATAGAACGCGGGATCCTGAGTGGCGACATCATCGTCGAGCCCGGCGAGTAGCCCGGCCGGGTCACGCCTCCAGCGGCGGAACGGGGAAGAGGCTGGCCATTTCGGCGCGAAAGCCCGGGAGGACTTCGCCCCCATCGAGGACGTCTTCCGGGCCATACTTTCGCACCGACCCATCGGCCGAGAAGGCGTGGACGAATCTCGTGTCGGGGTAGGCCACCCAGACGAGCCGGACCCCGGCGGCGAGGTAGTCCTCAACCTTCTTCTGTACCTCCCGAGCGTCGTCGTTGTACGAGACCACTTCGAGGACGAGGTCTGGCGCTATCTTGAGGTAGCCCTGCGCCGGCGGACGATCACCAAGCAACCGCCCGGCGGCGACGAACGCGCCGTCACTCACACGCAGCGGATTCGGTTCGGGGAAGACCTGAATGCCGCAGCCTTCGCCGAACACCAGGCCCAGCGCACGTGGCCGGGCGAAGACGTGCAGTTCGGCGTTGAAATTGGCGGCCACGAAGTTCGACTCAGCACTCAGCGTCCGCTCCCGGATCTCGCCGTCCACGAGTTCATAGCGCGCCTCGCCGTCGGGCATGCGTTCGAGATCCTCGGGAGTGGCGCGAATCGTCGCGATTGTCATTGCCCAATGTTACCGCGCTGCCCGGGCGCTATTGCAGGTACATGGAGCCGCGGCGGCCGCCCTTGGGGTCGGTCATGATGTTCAGGACGGCGACGGTCTTCGCGGCGATCGCGTCCTCGATAGCCGGGCGGATCTCGGCCGGGTCCGTGATCCTACGGGCGTAGCCGCCGACCATCTCGGCCATCTTCTCGTAGTGCACGGGGAGGAGGGCGGCGATCGGCGGCGAGTCCTTCGCGAACATGCCGTCCTGGATCGAGTGGCCGGCGATGCCGCCGTTGTTCGAGACGATGAAGACGACGTTCGCGCCGACTCGCGCACAGGTCTCGACCTCCATACCGGCAGCGCCGAACGCGTAGTCGCCGATGATGGCGACGGCCGGCCAATCCGGATTCGCGAGCTTGGCGCCGATAGCGTAGGGCACGCCAGTGCCCATGCAGCCCGTCGTCCCCGAATTCAGGAGGGCGCGGGGGTTGTAGCTGGGCATGACGGCGCGGGCGACGCCCATCGTCAGTTCGCCATCGACCGAGACATAGCTGTTGCGGGGGAGGGCGTCGCGAATGTCGCGCAGGAGGCGGTAGTGGTTGATCGGCTGCTGGTCGCTGTCCATCTGCTCGGCGATACCGGATTCGTTCTTCGTGGCGTCGTCGCGGAGGGCGGCGGCCCAGCCACTGGCGGCGGAGCGGAGGGTGCGACCCCTCAGGGCATCGGCGATCTGGCCGGCGGCGATGGCGGCGTCGGCGACCAGACCGATCTCGATCTCGGCGGCGCTCGTCATCTCTTCGGCGATGATGTCGATGTGGGCGAGACGAACATCCGGGGCGAAGCGAGGCGCTTTCCCGAACTGGAAGATCCAGTTGAAGCGCCCGCCGACCATGAGGACGGCGTCGGCGCCAGAAAGGGCGGCCGAACGTGCGGCGTTCATGCACATCGCGTTGTCATCGGCGACGACACCGCGGCCCATGGGCGAAGCGACGTAGGGGATGCCGAGGTTCACGAGACGGGTCAGCGGTTCGGTCGCATCGGCCCAGGCCGCGCCTTTGCCGATGAGGATCAGTGGACGTTCGGCGTTCGCCAGCATCGACGCGACCGCTTCGACCCCAGCCGGGTCGGGATGGGGGAGGGTCACGTTCGGAGACGATTCGCGGTAGTGCGCGGTCTCTTCGTCGAGGCGGCGGCGGACGAACTGGCCGGGGAAGTCGAGGTAGGTCGCGCCGGGGCGGCCGGAGACGGCGTGGGCCATCGCCAGGTGGAGGAGCTCGGGAATGCGCTCCTGGGAATCGACGCGGCCAGTCCACTTGCAGCCGGGCTGGGCGAAAGCGACCTGGTCGGCCTCCTGGAAGCCGCCGAGCTTCGTGTTCCGGCTATCGGTCGAGCCGCCGAGGACGACGAGGGGCATGGCGCTCTCGGTGGCGACGTGCATGCTCGTGACGATGTTCGTGACGGCCGGACCGGAGCCAGCGACGATGACGCCGGGCTTCTTCTTGATGTAGCCCCAGGCCGATGCCATGAAGGCCGCGTTCTCTTCGTGGCGGCAGTTCACCACCTTCAGGCCCTCTTGCTGGGCGGCGGACATGACCTCGATCATAGGCCCAGCGACGACGCCGAAGATGGTATCGATACCGGCCCGTTTGAGCTGCCGGGCGACAAGGTGACCGCCGTTGATCTCCGCCATGGTGAACCTCCTGGGATGGGGGGCATCGTACGCGCTGGGCGGGCGCGCGCAACGGCGCCGCTTACCGCCGGTATGATGCGGCGATGGACCTGCTCACCGTGTACGGTGTCGTCGCCGTCGGCTCGATGCTCGCGTTCTATGCGCTGGAGGGGCGGGCGGCGGTCTTCGTCCTGGCCTTCGCCGCCGCCTGCCTGGCGAGTTCGGCCTACGGCTTCGCGCAGGGGGCGTGGCCGTTCGGAGTGGTGGAACTGGTCTGGTCGGGGGTGGCACTGCGGCGCTGGCAGCTTCGGCGCCAAGAGCGAAGGGGCTGATCGCTTCATGAGCACGCCGACTGGCCGCCAGTGCGCTATGCTCCCGCAACCACCTTCGATACTGGCTGGTGACGGACGATGGAACTGACGGCCGGGGCGGCTATCGCGGAGATCACTCCCGCCATCGGGCTCGCCATGGGCGGATACAGCCTGCGCAAGTCTTCAGCGGTGGGGACCCACGACCCCATCAATGCCCGCCTCCTCGTCCTCGGCGATGGCCGCATGGCGATTGCGATCGTCGTCTGCGATCTGGTGGCGACGCCCCCGGCGCTGGTAGCGGCCGTTCGCGAATCCGTCGCGCGCGCCACGGGGATCGCCCCGGCCAACGTCTGCGTTGCGGCCACGCACACCCATTCCGGCCCGGTGTTCCTCGATTCGATGACTGAGGAGATCGCGGTTGTGGCGGGACGGATCGGCGAGGCGGCGGCCCGTGCCCAATCCGCCGCACAACCCGTGACCCTGAAGCTGGCGACCGCCGTCGTCTCTTCCGTGGGCGCGAACCGGCGCCGGCCGAACGGCCCCATCGAGCGGCGGGCCCACATCCTTCTCGCCGACCCGGGCCCGCCACACGCGCCGGTGGCGACGCTGGTGAACTACGCCTGCCACGCGACCGTCCTGGAGCACGACAACCTGGAGTATTCGGCGGACTTCCCGGGCGCGATGGCGCGCACGATTGAGCAGGCGGTCGGCAGTGTCGGGATCTACATGCAGGGCGCGGCGGGCGACATCAACCCGGTGTGGATGCGCCACGACTTCGCCGAGGTTGAGCGCGTCGGGGGCATCCTCGCGGGTGCGGCCATTCGAGCGGTTCACGAACTGCGGCCGGCCGGAGCTGGCCAGCGCGTGATCAACCTCAGCTGGGACGAAGAGGTAGACGTGGCGGCAGCGGGCCGCGCGCTCCGCCCATGCCGACTCGCCACCCGGCGTGCGTTTTTCGACCTGCCGCGACGAATCCTCCCTCCCTCGGAGGAACTCGAAGGCGTGTACCAGGAACGCCGGGCAACCTACGAAGCGCTCGCGCCCGAGGACGTCACCGGCCGGCGGGCGCTCAAGCCCCTGCTCAACGAACTGCGAATGGCGCGCTCGCGCAAGCGCCACTTCCCGGCCGCTCCGGGCGACACCCAGCGCGTGGAAGTGCAGGCCTTCCGCATCGCCGAGGACTGCGCGATCCTGGCGCTCCCCGGGGAGTTCTTCGTGGAGATTGGCCAGGAGCTTCGCAGGCGCAGCCCGTTCGCGGACCTGCTCATTTGTGGCTACGCAAACGACTTCGTGAGCTATGTCCCGCGGGCGAAAGACTTCGACGACCACGGCTACGAGATCGGCAGCGCCCTGTTTGCGCCCGAAGCGGCCGGGATAGTAATCGATGGCGCCCTCGACCTGTTGGGCGACCTTACAAGGGGATCGAAGGATGACTGAGCGCCTGGCGATCGATGGCGGGACACCGGTGCGGACTACGCCGCTGAGCACGGAGAAGGGCGCCGGATTCCTGGACGAGGCGGAAGAGGAAGCGGCCGTCCTTGAAGTGCTGCGCAGCCGATCGCTCTTTCGGTATGAAGGTCCAGGCTTCCTCGGCAAGGCGGCCGCGTTCGAAGAACGGCTGCGTGGGCAGATAGGAACGGCCTACGCCGTGGCCGTGAGTTCCGGGACCGCCGCCCTCCAGGTCGGCCTCGTCGGCCTCGAAGTCGAGGAGGGGGACGAAGTGATCGTCCCGGCTGTGACCTTCATCGCGACCGTCGGTGCGGTTGTCCACGCGCGGGCCGTCCCGGTCTTCGCGGAGGTGGACGAATCGCTGAACATGGACCCGGCCTCCTTCGAATCGCGGATTACGCCGAAGACGCGCGCCGTCATCCCCGTGCACCTGATGAACGCGCCATGCGAGATGGACCGGATCATGGAGATCGCCCGGCGGCGGGGGATCAAAGTCCTGGAGGATGCGGCCCAGGCGATCGGCGTGAAGTACCGGGGCCGCTACGTCGGCGGCATCGGCGACGCGGGCGCCTTCAGCCTCCAGCTTTCGAAGAACATCACAACCGGCGAAGGTGGTGCGCTCGTGACCGATTCGTTCAGCGTCTTCGACCGCGCCGTGCGATACCAGGACCAGGGCGGCCAGTTCACCACCTCTCACGGCGATGTCCGAGACCCGACCTCGGGCGAACCGTTCATCGGAGCGAACCTGAGGATGGGGGAGATCGCCGGGGCGATTGCGGCCGTGCAGCTGGCCCGTCTGGACGATCTGGTGGCGAGCATGCGCGGCCGGGCGCACGGAATCCGGGGGAGGTTGGGTGACCTGCCACTGGACTGGCGCCCCACGGTAGACCCGTCGGGAGACGGGGGAGACCTGACGATGTACTTCGGCTCACCAGAGATGGCGGCGCGCGTTGGCGCCGCCCTTCGAGCGGAAGGGATCGGGGCGGGCCGTGTTTATGGCGGACGGCCGGTGTACGCGAACCCGGCCGTGCTCGAACAACGGACAGCGTGGCGCACCGGCTGCCCATTCCGGTGTACCGAGCACCCGACCGACCGAAGGTACTCCATGGGCATGTGTCCGAAGAGCGAGGCGCTGTTAGCACGATCGCTGACCATAGGGCTGGGAGCACAGTGGACGGACGAAGACGAAGACGACGTCGTCCTGGCTGTGCGCAAGGTGGCCGCCGCGTTGCTGTGACGGCGCGTGGGCCACTCACTTCTGAAAGCCGCTGGCTGTATGCTCCGCCGCATGAATGAACGACGATTCCTGGTTGTTGGCGCGGGAACGATGGGCGGCGGACACGCTCGCCTGCTGGCCACGGGGCGCGTTGCCGGCGCGGTCCTCGGAGGAGTGGTCGACCTCAACCCGGCCCTCGCTCGCTCCTCGGGCGAACGAAACGGCGTCCCGTACTTCACCGGCCTTGCGGAGGCCATTCGCGAGGTGAAGCCCGACGCCGCCTACGTCGCCACTCCTGACGCGCTCCACCGGGAGCCAGTGGAACTGTTGGCCGCCGCCGGGGTGGCGCTGTTGGTAGAGAAGCCCCTGGCGACCACCGTCGAAGATGGCGAAGCGATGGTGGCGGCGATCACCAGGGCGGGCGTCCACGCGGAAGTGAACTATTCCAACCGCTGGAACCCACCGTTCGTCGCCGCCCGCAGGTCGGTGGATTCGGGCGATGTGGGAGAGCTGCGTTCGTTCAACGTGCGTCTCAACAACCCCGTCTCGTCACCGCGGGACAACCTCGGCTGGAGCGCCAACACCACCCCGGCCTGGTTCCTGATGTCGCATTGCATGGACCTCGCCTGCTGGCTTGGGAAGAAGCGTGCCGAAACGGTCTACGCGACGGGCGGCAAGGGTGTGCTCTCGGCCCTGGGGAAGGATACGTACGACTGGATACATGCCCTGGTGCGATGGGAGGGTGGCGGCGACGGCGTCTTCGAGAGCGCCTGGACGCTGCCCGAGTCCTGGCCAGGACAGATCGAGTTCAACTTCCGCGCGCTTGGCACGGCGGGCCTGATCGATGTCGATACAACGCGGCAGAGCATCGCCATATCGAGCGCCCGCCACTCGTTTCCCGGGACGTTGAACTGGGCGGCCGAGCGCTTCGCCTCCTTCGTCCAGGGTATCGATGGGAAGGCGCGCACGGTGGTGACGTTCGAGGAGGCCCAGCACGTAACGCGAATGCTCGTCGCCGTGCACCGAAGCCTCGATACTGGCGGCGTTGAGACGGTCTAGATCGCGCGGCTGAGCTGGCCGGTTCGCCGCGGGAACGAGGAGGAGTTCGGCATAACGCTTGACAGCCGTTCTCCGCGCGGCCTAACGTTTTGGGGACATTGCGAATATCAAGGCGTTGATCGGGATGAGTAGCCGGTAAGGCGAGCCTCCAGAGAGCCGGGGCAGGTGAGAGCCCGGTGGTGGCGCGGCTGGCGAATGGACCCGGGAGCCCCGGAGGCGAACGGCGCGCGGGCGCTCACTAGCTTCCGGCGGAATGGGCACCGTTATCAGAGCCCGGGCGATCGCTGTCTTCGGATGGCCGTCGTTTTCAGAGTGCCCTGGCCTGGCCAGGGAACAAAGGTGGCACCGCGAGACCCCCTCGTCCTTTGAACAGGAGTGGGGGTTTTTGTTTGCGCCGGAATGGCGGCGCGGGAAGGAAGCCGGAAGATGGACGATCAGAAGAAGCTCCTCCAGGAGGAGGGAGAGAACGCGATGAAGGATCCGCCGGTCATCTGAGGCGGGGGAAGCCGCGAAGACCGTACAATCGAGGATGAACGAGGAACGAACGATGACGACCGCACTTGAAACCCGAATCCGCGCCGTTCTGGACGAGAAATCGCTGCTCAGGCATCCGTTCTACCGGGAATGGTCGGCCGGGACGCTCCCCCGCGAGCGGCTGCAGGAGTACGCCCGCCAGTACTACCACTTCGAAGCGGCCTTCCCGCGATTCCTGAGCGCGCTGCACACGCGGGCCGAATCACCCTCGATCCGGCAGCTCCTCCTGGAGAACCTCTGGGACGAAGAACACGGCCCGCGCAACCACGTCGCGCTCTGGCTGGAGTTCGCGGCCGCCGTTGGTGCGAACAAGGCCTCGGTCGTCACGAGCAAGCCGAACGCCGAGACGGCGGGCCTCGTGAACGCCTTCATGGAGATCTGCCAGACGGGGCCGCTGGGCGAGGCACTGGCGACGCTGTTCGCCTACGAGGGCCAGGTCCCAGCGATCGCCTGGGAGAAGATCAAGGGGCTGAGCGAGCACTACCAGATGTCGCCCGACAAGTTCGAATTTTTCTCGGTTCACCTGGTTTCGGATGTGGCCCACGCGGGCGCCGAGATGCAGGCGATCGCCGAACTCACGATCGAGGAGGATGCGGTGGTCGCGGCGGCTTCAAAGTCGTGCGACCTGCTCTGGCGATTCCTCGATGGCTGCTCCGCCCCGGCCGCTTCGCGCAACTAGGCGAGCGCCCGGAGACCGGCTCCACGTCCCGGCCCCGCGCCATCCAGGCCGCGGCCACGCCCCCTGTTCGCCTCGCCTCGGCGCGTGCGGGCGCAACCCGTCTGGAGGTGGCCTGATGGCCGAGTTTGTCTACCAGGATGTCGAAGCGTGGAACACCACCGTAAAGCTGACGGCCGCCGTTGGCCGGCTCAAGATCGGCTCGAACCTGAAGGCTTCGGCCGATGCCCAGGAGCACGCCTTCGAACAGGCGGGCCTGGCATGCGCGCTGATCGCCGAAGGCGCGGGCCGCGAGGGCGGCGCGCAGATCGACCTCTACCGCGACGCCCGTGGGGCGCTCGCCCAGTGCCGCTCGTGGATCCACGTCCTGGCGGCCGTGATGAACGAATCGGACGCGATCTTCGGCAACGAGTTGGACCTCGCCGAGACCGCCTCGCGGCAGGTTGGCGGCATGCTCCGCAGCGCGGACCGGCCGCAGGGGCCACCGCAGGGCCAGCAAACCTTCAGCCGGCCGCCGATGCGCGGGCCGGGTGGGGCGGGCGGCGGCTTTGGTGGCGGCTTCGGCGGCGGGCGGCCAGGTGGCCCGCCACGCGGAGGACCGCGATGACCGAACGCAAGCGGATCCTTACGGGCATCCGGCCGACGGGCTCACTCCATCTCGGGCACTATGCCGGCGCGCTCGAAAACTGGGTGCGGCTCCAACACGAGTACGAATGCTACTTCTTGATCGCCGACTACCAGGTTTCGGACTACGCCGACGACATCAAGCGGGTTCGCGAGGCCGTCTGGGAGGTCGCGCTCGACTTCCTGGCGGTTGGCCTCGACCCGGAGAGCAGCAGCTACGTCATCGAAAGCCTCATCCCCGAACACGCGGAGCTAACGGTCTGGCTGAGCTGGTTCCTGCCACTGGGGATGCTCGAGCGGAACCCGACGCTGAAGTCAGAGATGGAATCGATCGAGCACGGAGACGGGACGAAGAAGGGAAAGTCCGTCCCCGTCGCCTTCTACAACTACCCCGTGATGCAGGTGGCGAACATCCTGATGCCCCGCGCGCACCTGGTGCCCGTGGGCGAAGACCAGCTTCCACATATCGAACTGACTCGCGAGACCGCGCGCCGCTTCAACCGCGAGTTCAAGGACGTCTTCCCCGAACCGGAGGCGCTGGTGGGCCGGGTACCGCGGTTGGTGGGGACTGACGGCAACGCCAAGATGAGCAAGTCGCGCGGCAACACGATCGACCTCAAGGACAGCGCGGAAACCGTCGCGAAGAAGATCCGGGCGATGTACGCGGGGCCCCCGCGGGGGCTGAACGAGCCGGGCGATGTGAAGGAGAACCCGATCTTCCTCTACCTCGATGCCTTCGACCCGGACAAGGCCGAGGTCGCGAACCTGAAGGAGCAGTACGCCAGGACGGGCGTCGGCAACAAGGTCCTCAAGGATCGGTTGACGTTCGCATTGAACGACCTCCTCGACCCCTTCCGCGAGCGTCGCGGCTACTACGAAGCGCGGATGCCCCTGGTTCGCGAGGCGCTTGAAAGCGGCACGAATCGGGCCCGCGTGATCGCCCGCGAGACGATGGAGATGGTCCGCGACGCCCTGGACCTGGACTATCTGGGAAAGCACCGCGAAGGGAGCCCAAAGTGAAGCGCCCCGATGCGAGGCTGAAGGCTGAAGGGCGTGGCTCGCGATGCTGAAACCAACGCTCGACGAAGTGAAGGAGATCGCCACGCGCGGCGAGGGCAACCTCGTTCCGATCTACCGCGACATCATGGCCGACCTGGAGACGCCGGTTTCGGCCTTCCTGAAGGTGCGCCAGGGGCCCTACTCATTCCTCCTCGAATCCGTCGAGGGCGGCGAGCGGCTGGCGCGCTACTCATTCATCGGCACCCAGCCCTACCGCGTCCTGAAGACGGGCGACGGTTACGACTACAGCGGCGACCCCCTGCTGCCACTCCAACAGGAGCTCGAACAGTTCAAGCTCGTGCGCATTG
>JANMTH010000477.1:0-4164 GCA_031390305.1 Thermoflexaceae bacterium | reverse complement strand
CGGCTACTGTGCCGTCACCCTTCTCCGTGGCGAGAAGCTGACGCTCGTCGATGTCGGCTACCACGCGCGCATCGTCATCCTCACCGATCGTCTGCAGGCGATGGGCATCGCCCTGACCGATATCGAGCGCGTCATCCTCACTCACGCCCACTGGGACCACTGCTTCAACCTCTCTGCCTTCCCGAACGCCGAAGTCGTCATCCACCAGGATGAGTACGACTACATCCAGCACCCGAACCCGCTGGACTGGGCGACGCCGCCCTGGTGCCGCAACATCTTCGACTACGCGAAGTCCGTCACCACCGTCCGCGACGGCGACGAACTGGAGCCCGGCATCCGCATGCTGGCCGTCCCGGGCCACAGCCCCGGCACGCTGGCCACGCTCGTCGAATCGCCCGCGGGCACGATCGGTCTCGTCGGCGACGCCCTCCCCAGCCGTGTCGCGGCCGGCTTCCTCGCGCCGGGCATCGTCTTTTACGACGAGGCCCTCGCCCGTCAGAGCGCCCGCAAGATCGTCGATACCTGTAGCGTCATCTACCCCGGCCACGTCCGCCCCTTCCGCGTAGAAGCGGGCAGCTTCCGCTACATCGAACCGCAGTCACTCACCCTCGTAAACCCGCCAAGGAACGAAGACGGCAGCATCCACGCCACTATCAGCGAGGCACCACCACCCTCCGGCCCGATCTTCGCCGCCTCCGCGAAGCGGAGCGGGTAGGAGCACCCCTCAGCGGGCGCGGGAGTCCGAACCACCCCGGGCGTATGCGTATCATGCTCGGGCGCTCGCGGCCGCCACACGCCGTCCGTCAGCGGGTTAGCCGGCGATCTTCGCCAGCCGCCACGTCGGCCGCGTGCGCGTGAGGTCGTGCGCCGCCTGGAGGTTGAGCCAGAATTCGGGAGTGGTGTCCAGCGCCATCGACAATCGCCAGGCTACATCGGCATCGACGGGCGAATCGCAGTCGAGGATAGAGCGAACTCGCCCAACGGGAAGGGCCAGGTGCTCCGCAAGCTGCTCCACATGCAGCCCGAGGGGAAGCAAGAAGTCGTTCGCGAGGATCTCGCCAGGATGTGTAGCAATGCGGTTCTCAGGCAACATGGTTCAATGATAGTCGATCAGCCGCACCTCGGTAGGCCCGAGCGCCGTCCATCGGAACACAACTCTCCATTGATCGTTAACCCTGACGCTGTAGTAACCGGCAAGCAGTCCGGATAGTGACTCGAGGCGGTTGGCTGGCGGGGAACGAAGATCTCGAAGGTCGCGAGCTGCCGCTACGGCATCGAGACGCCTGAACGCCGCAGAGCGGAGGTCGGAAGGAAATCGACGGGCTCTGGCTGTCGGCCGGTCGTGATAGAAATCGTTTGTCGCCGAGTCCCCGAACGACCTGATCACTGGTTCAGTCTACCCGCATCACCCCGCACCCGCCGCAATAGCGCGTCAACCGCGTCCGGCGTGATCGGCCTCACGACCCGCCCCACGCCCGTCCAGTGGCCCCACTTCCAGTCCCCCGTGGCCCTGGGGTGGTCCGAGGGCGCATCGACTGCCCGCGTTCTGCTCGCCAGCATCAGCTGGTAGTGCTCGCCCAGTGGCACCGTCTCGTTTACGACACCCACCCAGTACTCCATCTCGCCGCCATCGACGGAGAACGTCGTACCGAGGTAGCGGTAGCGGCCACCGAGCGGCCGGGAGGCGCTGTTCACATAACGGGCGCGGTCCCCGAACCGGCGCCGCACGGCCGCCCCACCGAGGGCGTACAGCCGGTTCGTGGCCAGCGCCTGCTCCAGCGGCACGTCGCCGAGGCCAAGGATGTCGCGCAGGACGAACTCGCCGAACTCCTGGGCTACCGCATCGGGGTCGCGGTCCAGCGCTTCCGCTACCTCCAGCCAGGAGACCGTGGTCCAGCCCGCCAGCCCCGGTTCACCGGGCAGGGTGAGCAGGAGCAGCGCCGGCGGGTCCGTCCAGGAACGCGAGGCCTCGGCCAGGGCATCCACCGCGCGGAGGTCGGCCGCCGGCTCCACCTGTACCTCGATGAGCGCCCGCCGCCCGCCCTCGAACGTCAGGATCAGGTCGGCTATCCCGCCGCCGGCGACGTCGCACTGTACTTCGGTAATCGCGAGTGGCTCGTTGTAGGCGCCCGCCGCCTGGCCGAGGAGGGCCGTCAGCATCCGGTGGCCGCGCCCCAACAGATAGGCCAGCCCGCTCGTGCAGTACGCCTCGAAGGGCGTCGCCGACGACCCCGGCCGGTACGCCGAAAGCATGGTGAAGAGGTTCGTTTCGGACATCGCCTCCAGTATCGCCCGGAGGCGCCTACGCCTGCCAGTCGCCCCGCTCGCGGGCTGGCGTCGAAGGTGCGCCCGCGCGGTGCTAACGTACCGGCTGATTAACCCCCGGAGACTGCCCATGACCCGTGGACTACGCGACTACCTGCGCCAGAAACGCGAGAGCCTGCTCGCCGCCAAAGTCGCCCGTCCCCGTGGCCAGGATTGGCGCGAACAGGTCGAAGCCGTCGTCGTCGCCGATGACGCGACCGGCGTGCGCAAGCTGCGCATTCGCGATTGGCGGTTCGTCGGCGATTCCGGGCCGGCCTTTGGCGGTTGGGGCCTCGGCCCATCGTCTCCGGAGCTGCTCTGCGGCGTTCTCGCCACCTGCCTCACGCATACCTACGAGATCGGCGCGGCCCTCCTCGATATCCCGGTCGATCGGATCGAGGTCCGGGTGACGGCGAACAACAACGACGCCGCCTTCCTTCATATTGCGACGGACGACCCGCCCGTGCCCTGGGGGATCACGGCCCACGTCTCTCTCGATGCGCCCGGCGCCGACGCGGGACAGGTTGTGACGCTCCACGCCTACGCCCGCGAACGCTGCCCGATGACGAAGCTCCTCCGCGCCGGGACGAGCGTGGAGATCGTGGCCGGGTGAGGCGTGTCGCTTGACGGCGATGACGAACGAGGCGACGATCCAACTTACTCGGGTTCGGAAGGGTGACAATGGCGAAGTACGGCACATCAGTGAAGGGTCCGCAGGCGGAGTCCGCCATCGAACGTCTGGAACGGCTGACCGCGAACGAGGGTTGGCGGAACAGGGTCGAAGACGCGATCGTCGCCTGGCACGAGGGTGGCTCGGTTCGCGTCGTCGTAGAGAAGTCGCCGTAGCCCGCTAAGAAGTTGGGCTCCGCTCTACCGCCGAGAAGGCCCTCGAACTGCTTCCGCCGCTCACCGTGTGGCATTTGCCGCCACGGCTCCAGGTCGGCTCTGGCATGATCCGGCCTGGCACTGCCAGTCAAGGGACAAACACAGAGCCGCTCCTCACGGCCTCGCTTCCGCCATCGTCCGCAGCACCCGTACGATCACCGTCATCCAGTCCTTGGCGTGGGCGACGCGGTCCAGCCGCACCTGGTTCGGGCCGATCATCACGCCCTTCATCCCGAGCGCTGTCACCGCTTCGCGCATCCCAGGCGGCACGCCGTCGCGGACGCGGAGGTGGAACATCTGCTCGTCCGTCTTGATGCTCTCCACCCGCGCCCGCTTCGCCAGCGACTTCACCAGCGCTACATAGAGCAGATTATCGACCGCTGGCGGCACCGGCCCGAAGCGGTCGCGTAGCTCGGCCTGCATCTCAGCCACCCGTTCGGCCGTGTCGATGCTGGCGATCCGCTGGTACACGGCCAGCCGGTCGTGGATGTCCTCGATGTAGTTCTGGGGGATGTGCGCGCTGATCGGCAGATCGACCGATGGCGTCGGCATCGATGGCGGCAGTGTGCCTTCTCCCCCGGGCTGCGTCGCCTTCAGTGCGCCGACGGCTTCCGCCACCAGCTTCGAGTACATATCGAACCCGACCAGGGCGATATGGCCACTCTGCTCGTTCCCGAGGACGTTTCCGGCGCCTCGTATCTCGAGGTCGCGGAGGGCGATCTGGAAGCCGGCCCCCAGCTCCGTCGCCTCGAAGATCGCTTCCAGGCGCTTCCCGGCGTGTTCGCTCATCGTCCGGTCCTTGTCGTGCAGCAGGTAGGCGTACGCCTGATTGGCTCCGCGGCCGACGCGGCCGCGAAGCTGGTAGAGCTGGGCCAGCCCGAGCTGGTCGGCGTTGTTGATAACGATCGTGTTCGCGTTCGGGATATCCAGCCCGCTTTCGATGATCGTCGTGCACACGAGAATGTCGTGATCGCC
>JANMTH010000419.1:0-15036 GCA_031390305.1 Thermoflexaceae bacterium | reverse complement strand
TTCACCGGTGGCTGAACGAACGAGATGACGGCCTTCCGAACGCACACCGATGCGTTCGTCAGGGCCAACGCCCAGGTTCTGGGTGTCAGTATCGATTCGTTCGCCGCTAGCGGTGAGTTCCAGACCAAGCTCGGACTCGAGTTCCCCCTCCTCAGCGACTGGCCGAAGTACCAGGCCGGCAAGGACTATGGGACGTTCAACGAACAGTTTGGTTTTCATAACCGGACTACCGTCCTCATCGATCGCGACGGCATCGTCCGCGATGTCTACGCCGATCCGCGGGACTTCGAATCACACGCGCCACACGCCCTCGACGCCCTGAAAGCGATCGGCGAAACGATCGATTAACGGCGTTCGGCCCGAGACCGCAGCCGACGCCGCGAGTCATTCGCGGGCCGGCTGCCCTCTCAGAACGTCACGACCTGGCGGATAGCCTGGCCGTTGTGCAGCCGGTCGAAACCGGTGTTGATCTCGTCGAGCGTGAGATGGCCCGTGAGCAGCCGATCGACCGGAAGCCGCCCCTGCTGGAACAGTGAGATGTAGCGGGGGATATCGCGCAGAGGCACGCAGGCGCCGATGTAGCTGCCCTTTAGCGTCCGCTCTTCGGCCACGAGGTTCACCTGGGGGAACGAGAAGAGCGCGTCCGGCGGTGGCAATCCAGCCGTGACGGTGGTGCCGCCGCGCCGCGTTATCCGGTAGGCCGTATCCATCGCCCGCACCGAGCCGGCGAGTTCGAAAGCGAAATCCACCCCTCCCCTGGTAGCGGCGCGGACATCATCGACGCAGTGCGGGTCTCGGGCGTTGAAGGCGTGGGTCGCGCCCAGCTCCCGCCCGAAGGCGATCCGCTCGTCCGAGAGATCGATCGCGACGACGGTGGCGGCGCCCGAGGCGATCGCTCCAAGGAGTGCGGCGAGGCCGACGCCACCGAGTCCCACGACGGCGACCGATGCCCCGGCGGGCACCTTTGCCGTGTTCACGACGGCGCCCACGCCCGTCAGTACGGCGCAGCCGAAGAGCGCGGCCTGGTCCAGGGGAAGCGCCGGATCGACCTTCACGAGCGAACGCCGCGAGACGGTCACGCGCTCGGAAAACGCCGAGACGCCGAGGTGGTGGTTCATCGGTATTCCGTTCCGGCTCAGCCGCCGTTCGCCGGAAAGCAGCGTCCCCGCCCCGTTCGCGGCCGCCCCCGGTTCGCAGAGTGCCGGGCGGCCCTCCGCGCAGAGCAGGCACTTTCCACAGCTCGGGACGAAGACCATCACCACGTGGTCCCCTGGAGCGAGGTCATCGACGCCCGCGCCCAGCTGTTCCACGACACCCGCGGCCTCATGCCCCAGGGCCATCGGCGTCGGACGGGGCCGGTCGCCGTTGATCACCGATAGGTCGGAATGGCAGAGGCCGGCGGCCGCCACCCGCACGAGTACCTCGCCGTAGCCCGGGCCATCCAGCTCCAGTTCGCTGATCGAAAGCGGCTTCGATTCGGCGTACGGGTGTGGGGCTCCCATCGCTTCAAGGACTGCGCTGCGGACGTTCACCGGGTCACCTCGTCAGGGGGGATGTGAGTTCGTTGAGCCGTTTCGTGAGCTTCATGTTCTCCGAATAGTCGATCGGGCAATCGATGATGCTCACCGTATCGTCGGCCAGCGCCTGGCGGAGAATGGGCAGGAGGTCCGCCGCGCGTTCGACGCGGTAGCCCTTCGTCCCGAAGCTTTCGGCGTACTTTACGAAGTCCGGGTTCTGGAAGGCGATGTGGCTGGGCCGCCCGAAGGTGCGCAGCTGGTGCCAGGTGATGAGGCCGTACTCCGCGTCGTTCCAGATGAGGATGACGAAAGGCGTCTTCATCCGCAGCGCGGTCTCGATCTCCTGGGAATTCATCATGAAGCCGGCGTCGCCCGTTAGCGCGACAACCTTGCGCTCCGGGAAGGCAAGCTTCGCCCCAACCGCGCCGGGTACCGCGATGCCCATCGATGCGAAGCCGTTCGAGATGATGCAGCTGTTCGGCTCCTCCGCTTCGTAGTAGAGCGCCGTCCACATCTTGTGCGCCCCGACATCGGAGATCACGATGTCCGAGGGCGCCAACGCCTGGCGGAGATCCCAGAGGACCTTCTGCGGCTTGAGCGGGAAGCCGTCGTCCTCGGCGAACGACCGGTGTTCGGCCACGATCGAATCCCGAAGCTCCGCAAACGGTTGGTCCGGCCGCGGCGAGAGCCACTTGGCCATCTGCCGCAACGAATCGCTGAGGTCCCCGAGCACGCCGCAGGCCACGCTGTAGCAAGCATCGACTTCGGCCGGGAGCGCGTTGATATGGATGATCGTCTTGTCGCGACCGGGGTTCCACTGTTCGGGGTGGTATTCGACCATGTCGTAGCCGACGCAGATCACCAGGTCGGCGCGTTCGAAGGCGTACCAGGGGAGGTCCCGCGCCTTCAGGCCGATGGTGCCAAGGCTCATCTCGTGCGAAAACGGGATCGCGCCCTTTGCCATGAACGTCGTCACCACTGGGATCCGCGTCGCCTCGGCGAAGCGCCGCAAGGCTTCGTGCGCACGCTGGCGGATGACGCCGTTGCCGGCCAGGACGAGTGGAAAGCGCGCCGCGGCGATGAGCTGGACGGCCTGCGAAACCTTCGCCTCGGGCGGCGAGGGTGTGAACGGCGTCTGCACCGGGATCGGCTGCTCATCCGTCTCGTGCTCGGCGACATTTTCTGGCAGTTCGATGAAGCAGGCGCCCGGGTTCTCCGTCTGGGCGACCTTGAACGCCTTCCGCACGACTTCCGGAATCGTCTCGGCGGCCCGGACCTGGGCGGCGTACTTCGTCACCGGTTGGAAGAGCTGGACGAGGTCGAGGATCTGGTGGCTCTCCTTGTGCATCCGCGTCGTCGAGCCCTGTCCGGCGATGGCGACAACGGGCGCGTGGTCCATGTTCGCGTCCGCCACCCCGGTCAGGAGGTTGGTCGCGCCTGGCCCCAGCGTAGAAAGGCAGACCCCGGCCTTCCCCGTCAGCCGCCCGTAGACATCCGCCATGAAGGCCGCTCCCTGCTCGTGCCGGGTGGTCACGAAGGTGATGCTGCTCTCGAGCAAGGCGTCCATGATGTCGATGTTCTCCTCGCCGGGGATGCCAAAGACATACTCGACGCCCTCGTTCTCGAGACAGCGAACGAAGAGTTCGGCAGCTTTCATGGGCCTCTCCTCGGCGGGCGCCCGGGCGCCCGCCTGTGTTCAGTGTGCGACAGGCGTGTTTCGAACGCCTTTCATGGCGCGGTCAGGCTCCGCGCCCGAACGATAACAGGTCCGCCGACCGCGCACCCTCGCCGGACCACAGCGCCGTCCGGGCTATACTCGAGGCCACCTCGCCCGGAGCCGACCGCCATGCTCTTCAAGGATTCCCCCGAACACGCCGCTTTCCGAACGGAGCTGCGCGACTTCCTCGCCGCCGAACTGCCGGCCGGCGATTGGAACATGCGAAACGACCGCGACCAGCTCCCGGAGGGTGGCCGCGAGTTCACGGCTGCCTTCCGCAAGAAGCTCTCCGCCCGAGGCTGGGTGACGATGGGCTGGCCGAAGGAGTTCGGCGGCCAGGGCGCGAGCTACATGACCCAGACCGTCTACATGGAAGAGATGAGCTCCGCCGGCGCGCCCGGCGCCTACGACCAGGGCGTCTGGCTCGCCGGCCCGGCGCTCATGATGTACGGCACGCCCGAGCAGCAGGAGCGCTGGCTGCCCGGCCTGCGCGAGGCCACCAGCAGCTGGTGCCAGCTCTTTAGCGAACCGGGCGCCGGCAGCGATCTCGCCTCCCTCCAGGCGCGGGCCGTGCGCGATGGCGACGAATACGTCGTCAACGGCCAGAAGATCTGGAACAGCGGCGCCCAGCACGCCGAATGGGGCATCCTCCTCGCCCGTACGGACGCCGAGGCGCCGAAGCACAAGGGGATCAGCTACTTCCTCGTCGATATGAACACGCCCGGCGTCCAGGTCCGCCCCCTCCAGAACATGATGGGCACCGACCACTTCAGCGAGGTCTTCTTCGAAGCCGCGCGTATCCCCGCCGACAGTCTCATCGGCGACGAGAACCGGGGCTGGTACATTTCGACGACCACGCTCGATCAGGAGCGCAGTTCGATCAACCGGATCGTGATGACTCGGACGACGCTCGAAGCGCTTGTCGACTACACCAGGGTTCAGCCGGACCTCCGCGGCCGCGACGAAATCCGCCACGAACTGGCCGAACGCCACCTCGAATTCGAGATCGGACGCTGGCTTTGCTACCGCGTCGCCGAGATGCAGAGCCAGGGCCGGGTGCCGAACTACGAGGCCTCGATCTCCAAGGTCTTCGGCACGGAGTTGCAGCGCCAGATGGGCGTCACCGGCATGCGCGTCCTGGGCATGGCCGGGCAGGTGGAGCCCGGTTCGAAGTACGCCCCGCTCCTTGGCCGGGTCGAACGCTGGGCCCTGGCCGCCCCCAGCTACACCATCGCCGGTGGCACCAGCGAGGTGAACCGCAACATCATCGCCACCCGCGGCCTCGGCCTCCCGCGGTAGGGATGAGCGCCCCAACTTGACACCCTGTCAAGATGAACCTGGCCCCACCGCTCACAGGCCTTCCTTTACCTTCTCGGCCAGGGCCCGCGTGAAGCCGACCGTCGAGGCCAGCTCTTCGACGCTCGCCTCGCGGATCGCCTTCACCGTCCCGAACTTCTTCAGCAACGCCTTCTTCCGCTTTGGCCCGATGCCGGGAATGGTGTCGAGCGCGCTCTGAATCGATGACTTGGCCCGCACCTGGCGGTGGTAGGTGATGGCGAAGCGGTGGGCTTCGTCGCGGATGCGCTGGACGAGGAAGAGCGCCTCCGAGCCACGGGGGAGGACGATCGGCTCCTCCTCGCCCGGCACGAACAGCTCCTCGAAGCGCTTCGCCAGCCCGACCGCCGGGATCTCGTAGACCCCGAGTTCGCGCATCGCCAGCACGGCCGCGCCAAGCTGCCCCTTGCCCCCATCGATGATCACCAGGTCCGGCAGCGCCCAGCTCTCGCCTTTCAGGCTCGTCGTAACGCCGCTCTCGCCACCACCCCCTCCCGTCTCCCCTTCGCCTCCGCCCCTCTGCGTCTCTGCGTCCAACCCGCCGCCGATCCCGTCTCCCTCGCTCTGCGTCTCTGCGCCTAATCGACCGCCGACCACACCCAGCCCTCGCCCGGCCCGCTTGAAGCGCCGCGTCATGATCTCGGCCATCGTCGCGAAGTCGTCCGCGCCGACCACCGTCTTCACCCGGAACTTGCGGTACTGGTTCGTCGCCGGCTTGCCGTCGATGAAGACGACCATGCTCGAGACGGCGCTGGTGCCCTGGATGTTGGAGTTGTCATAACATTCGATGCGACGCGGGACCACGGGCAGCGAAAGCTCCTCCCGGAGCTGTTCGAGCGCGCCTTCGGTCTTCGTGTGGTCCGCCATCCACTTCACCTTCATCACGGAGAGGGCCGCCTTCGCGTTCTCGTCCGCCAGCTCCACCAGCCGCTTCTTCTCGCCGCGTTCCGGCAGCCGGACCTCCACGTTCGAGCCCCGCTTCTCGCTCAGCAGCTCCTCCATCGTCTCCCGCTCGTCCGGCTCGTTCGGCACGACTACGAGCTTCGGCACGTACTGCGCGCTTTCGTAGAACTGGAGGAGGAAGTTGCAGAGGACCGCCCCGTCCGTCTCGCCCGTCACCCCTTCGAGGATGAAGTTATCGCGGCCGATCATCTGTGTCCCGCGGATGAAGAAGACCTGGACGCAGGCCTGGTCGCCGTCACGGAAGAGCCCGTAGATGTCGAGGTCCTCGCTCTTCGTCGTACCCACAAGCTGGCGTTCGACGGTCCGTTCGATCGCCTTGAGCTGGTCGCGGACCATTGCCGCCCGTTCGAATTCGAGACGCTCCGCCGCGTCCTCCATCTGCCTCCGGAGGCGGCGCATGACGTCGTCCGATCTGCCTTCGAGGAAGAGGATGACGTCGGCGATGACCTCGTCGTACTCCTCTTTTGTGCAGAACGCGGTGCAGGGCGCGATGCAACGCTTGATGTAGTAGTCGAGGCAGGGGCGCGGGTCCTTCCCCGTTATCTCCTTCGTGCAGGAGCGCCATGGGAAGAGCTTCTTCGTCAGGTCGAGCGTGGCCCGCACGGACCCGGCGCTGGCGTAGGGTCCGAAGTAGCGCGCTCCGTCCTTCTCGATTCGTCGCGTGATGTAGACGCGCGGCCAGGCGTTCTGGATGTCGATCTTCAGGTAGGGGTAGCGCTTGTCGTCCTTCAGGCGGATGTTGAAGAAGGGCTGGTGGCGCTTGATCATCGTCGCTTCGAGGATCAGCGCTTCGCCGGCGTTGCCGACGAGGATGTACTCGAAGTCGTCGATGTGCTGGCGGAGGGCGAAGGTCTTCGGCTCCATCCCCCGTGGCGAACCGAAGTAGGAGCGGACGCGGTCCTTCAGCTTCGCCGCCTTGCCAACGTAGATCACCTCGCCCTTTACGTTGCGCATGATGTAGACGCCGGGTTTGGCGGGAAGGGCTGCGAGCTGCTTCTTCAGCTTCTCAGAGAGGACGGGAGTTGGCACGGGATAAGTGTAGCGGAGGGCCGTCTCCGCGCCGGTGCCGAGCGCACGCTACAGATCCGGCAGCAGCCGGAACGCGGCACAGTGACGCGGCCTGATGGCGCCGAAGTGACGGCGGTCAAGCGTCAAGATCGTGTCGCTGTTCAGGCGTTCCGCAAGCGCGACGATCGAGGCGTCCGTGCCGCCGATCGGGAAGTCCGCGTATTGACGGACGAGTTCGGCGATCCGCGCCCAGTCGTCCGGTTCGGGAGCGATGACTTCGAACGCGGCGAGACCGGCGAGGAACTGCGCTTCGAAGTGCGGGCCCATGCGCTGGTTGATGAGGTACGTGGCTTCGGCGACGCAGAGCACGGGCACGACGAATGCGTACCTCGAATTGCTCAGCACCTCCAGTACCTCGCGATGATGTGGGTCGCGGACGGACATAGCGGAGACGAGGGCGTTCGCATCGACCGGCACGGCCGAAGTCATCCGCGGTGCTTCTCGATCGCTTCAGCCCAGTGCTTCGCGAGGTAGTCGTCCATGTCCGCGGCGGCAAACCCCAGTTCGCCGTGGAAGATCCCGGCAAACGGGATGTCGCGCGGGCCTTCCTCGTCGTCCGCGCCTGGGAACTTCACGCCGATACATTCCCGTACGATGGCGGAAACGGACGTGTGCCGCCGTCGCGCTTCGCGCTCGAGGCGGGCGAGCGTCCGTTCGGGCACGGTGATCGTGGTTCGCTTCATACGATCATACTACCATACCGGTACCCGGGAGGGACGATGAAAGAGCAACGCATGTACGGCCTCTGGCCGAGCCCAATCTCAGGCAAGAGCCTGGCCACGAGCCTCCGCCTGAGCGAACCGTGCTGGGACACCGACGGCAAGACGCTGGCCTGGCTCGAAGGCCGTTCGGATCGCGGCGTCATCGTCGTCCAGGAGGGCGATAGCGCGACTCGCGACCTGACGCCGGGCGACATGTCGGTCCGCGCCTTCGTCGGTTACGGCGGTGGCGATTTCACCCTCTCCCGCGGCGTCTGCTACTTCGTCGGCCAGGCCGACCAGCGGATCTACCGGCAGGCCCTCGTCGGCGGCCCTCCCCGGCCGATAACGCCCGGCTTCGGGGCCGCCGCTTCGCCGACGGTTTCGCCGGATGGCAGTTGGCTTGTTTACGTCCACACCTACGAGGATGTGGACGCGATCGCGATCGTCGATACGGAAGGGAAGCACTGGCCCGCTCGGCTTGCAGAGGGCCGCGACTTCGTCATGCAGCCTGCCTGGCACCCGGACGGCAAGCGCCTCGCCTGGGTGGAGTGGGACCACCCGAACATGCCCTGGGACGGCACGGAGCTTCGCCTCGCCGATGTCAGCTACCCGGAGGGTGGCCTGCCGCTGCTCGCATCTTCCCAGAAGGTGGCGGGTGGACCCTCGACGGCCATCTTCCAGCCGCTCTTCACGCCGGATGGGACCGGCCTGCTCTATGTCTCCGACGAATCCGGCAACGGACAGGTCTACCGCCGCACCCTCCAGACGGGCAGGGTCGAGCGCCTCACCGACGATGACTTCGACTACGGTGCGCCGGCCTGGAACCAGGGCATGCGCCGGATGGCCGTCACGGGCGCCGGCGCCACCGTCCTCACCCGCGTCAGCGGAGCGTTCGATAGCCTCCTGATGACCGGGCCGACACGGGTACCACGACAGCTGGACGACCTCGCCGCCGACTATGGCGCCGTGGGCGGCCTCGCTGGTTCCCCCGCCGACGGCCGGATCGCGCTTGTCGCCTCTGGCGCCACCCGTCCGGAGCGTGTCCTCGTCGTCGATACACTGGCCGAAAACCACATCAGCGTCCGCCGCCGTAGCGATGGCGAAAGCGTGCCCATGGCCGGGCTCTCGCAGCCCGAGCATCTGAGTTGGCCATCGTTCGATGGCGGGACGGCCCACGGCCTCTACTATCCGCCCGCCAGCGAGGGCTTCGAAAGCTCTGGGCCCGCTCCGGTCGTCGTCCTTGTCCATGGCGGCCCGACCAGCCAGGTGAAGGCGGGCTGGGCCGCCAACGCCCAGTTCTTCGCGACCCGCGGCTACGGCGTCCTCCTCGTGAATTACCGGGGCAGCACCGGTTACGGACGGCAGTACATGTTGAAGCTGCGCGACAGCTGGGGCGTCTACGACGTCCACGACTGCGCTCGCGGCGTCGATGCCCTGGCCGCCCGTGGCCTTGCCGATGCCGGGAAGGCCGTCATCATGGGCGGAAGCGCTGGTGGCTACACGGTCCTCAAGTCCCTGGTCGACCTTCCCGGCTTCTACAAGGCGGGTGTCTGCATGTTCGGCGTCTCGAACCTCTTCACGCTCGCGAGCGACACCCACAAGTTCGAAGCACGGTACCTGGATTCGCTGATCGGCCCGCTGCCCCAGGCTGCCCAGCTCTACCGGGACCGCTCACCGATCTTCCACGCGGAGCGCATCGTCGATCCTGTCGCGCTCTTCCAGGGCGACATCGACCGCGTCGTGCCGCGCGCCCAGTCCGACGCGATCGCCGCCTCGCTCCGGGGCCGCGGCGTTCCGCACGAATACCACGTGTATGAGGGCGAAGGCCACGGCTGGCGCAAGTCCGAGACGATCGAACAGTTCTGGGCGGCCGTCGAACGCTTTCTCCGCGAACACGTTCTCTACGCCTGAGGGCGCCGTGCCGTCGCCGCCTCTCGTGGTGGTACGATTCGCCCATGCCGGTTGAGTGCCTGTTCTGCAAGATGGCAAGCGGCGAGATCGCCGTACCGCGCCTGGCCGAGAACGGCGGTGCTTTCGCGATCCGCGACATCAACCCGCGCGCCCCCGTACACGTGCTCGTCATCCCGAAGGCCCACATCGCCGACGCGCGCTCCCTGGAATGGGGCCACGGCGAGCTCCTGACCTCGACCTTTTTGCTCGCTGCCGAAGTTGGCCGGCTCGAGGGCGTCCACGAGTCGGGCTACCGGCTCGCCTTCAACGTTGGCGACGCGGCGGGAATGACGGTCCATCACCTTCACCTTCACCTTCTCGGCGGTCGGCTGCTCGGGCCGGAGGGCTGATGCCTCCCAGCCTCCGTTCCCAGATCGACGCCGTCCGCCTGGAGCTGGAGTCCCGGCCGCCCGGGCTCGTGCTCCACGTCGAACGGGTGGTGTCCGAAGCGGTGACGCTCTCCGCCTACTGGGGCATCGACCCCGAACGAGCAGAGCTGGCCGCCTGGGCGCACGACCTCTTCCGCGCTCACAGCCCGGCCGAGCAGCTCCGGCTCGCCCGCGAGGTTGGCATCCGCGTGAACGAGGACGACGAGGCCCTGCCCGTGATGCTCCATGGGCCAATCGCTGGCGCCGTTCTCCGCGCGCGGTTCGGCGTCGAAGACAAGGAGGTGGTCGCCGCCGTTCGCGATCACACGGCGGGCCGGGGCGAGATGAGCCTCCTCGCCAAGGTGATCCTGCTCGCCGACAAGGTCGAGAAGCGGAAGAGGACCCGCACCCCGGTGATGGCCGAGATCCGTCGCGCCGCCCGGCGCGACCTTGACCTCGCCCTTCTCTGCTGGGCCGATTGGAAGTGGGTGGACGAACGCGAGCGCGAGTGGCGGAGCTACCCGGCCCACTGGCAGGCGCGCGTCGCCTGGGTGGCCGAACACCATGCCGACCTCGGATCGCAGGCCCTCCGCGGTCCCCGGCCGGGCAAGGCGGCCCGCCCGAAGAAGAAGGACAGGCGCTAAGGCAGCTTGAGCACCTGTCCGACAGCGAGGTTGGAGCAAGCGGCGTCGATCGCCGGGTTCAAGGCCTGAATCTGTGCCGCGGTCGTATTGTTCGCCTCGGCGATGATTCCGCAGTTGTCGCCGGCTACCACCGTGTACGTTTTGGCGCCAGTCCCGGTTG
Organism: Thermoflexaceae bacterium; assembly: GCA_031390305.1. Taxonomy (GTDB): domain Bacteria; phylum Chloroflexota; class Dehalococcoidia; order Tepidiformales; family Tepidiformaceae; genus JANMTH01. Next base: position 4,613 of record JANMTH010000419.1, on the reverse strand, counting down.
TTGGCGTCGCGGGGGTGCCGCCGGCGGGCGTGGCCGTTTGCGTGCCCGTGGTCGCCGTCTGGGTTCCGGGCCGAGGCGTGCTCGTGGTCACCGCCCCGGTCGCTGTGCGGCTCGCCGCCTGCTGAGAGCGCACGGCATCGGCCGGCGAGAGGCTCTTGTCGTCATCGCCGCCAACAACGGACTGGAGCCAGAAGGCGAGCGCGATGACCACGGCGGCGAGGACGAAGAGCCCGACGGTGGCCACCGGCATGCTGATCCCCCCGGCGCGCGGCCGCGGGTTCAGGCTGCCCGGGCGAAGGGGACGGTCCGGGGTGGGGCGCTCGGCACGGGCCGCTCGGGGAGCCTTCGGTTCGCGCGGGGCCTGTTCGCGGGGGCCGCGGCCACGGGCGCCGCACTCGAGCGGCGTCGGAGCGGCCGCCGTCGTCGTCGATCCGACACCCTCGCCCCGGAAGACAGGGCAGGTCGGGTGGTTCGCGCCCAGACAGAAGCTCTCCTGGTGGTTGGTCGCTATCCGCGTCGGGCTTTCGAGCCGGTAGCACCGGTGTGCTTCGGTCGCGTACGTCGCGTGAGAGTCGGCGTCGTCGGCCAGCCCGAGGTACGGGCAGACGTTCGGGAATTCGTCCTGGTTGCTTGGGAAGCTCACAATCGCTCCTCAGGGGCCGGGCTGCCACGGTCTTCTCGCGTATGGTGGCACGGCTTGGGGCGCAGAGCAACGGGAATCGCCCAGGAACCGCTAAGGTTCCTACACGAATTGAGAGATTGGGCCCGGGACGGGGCATTTCGGGGCGCCGTCCCGGGCTGCGACGGGGAGGAACTGTCGCCAGGCGGCCCCTGGTCAGGAGGTTGCCTGTCTATAACGACGACGCCTCGCACCCGCTCGACAGCCGTTCCGGCGAGACGGTTGGGTGGACGTTGCGGAGCGCCGCGGGCGGGGTGGGCGTAGAGTGGCGGATATGACCAGAGATGTCGCCCTGGGCGTCGTAGCCGTCCTCACCTGGGGATGGCTGCTGTTCGTCGTGATCAACAACGGCGGGTTCCCCCTTCCCTCTAGCGCCGATGGCTGGGCGTGGGGTATCATGCTCTGCATCGGCTGGGCGAGTCTCGTGAGTATGCTGTTCATGGACTAGGCCTTCCGCCGGGCGGTCGAGCACATGCGAGATGACGACTGATCGCGCTTTGACAGAGCTCGGACCTGTGATAACCTGCCAGATCGGCGCTAGAAGCAGACCAGCCTTTTCATTCGGCAGGTCGCGAAGCTGAGTGCTTGAAGACGGTCGTCGCCCACTGGGACGACGACGCTGTTCATCAACAGGCTTTCCGGCCTGTTTTTGTGCCCAAAACGAAGGATGCGGCGGACGCGTTCGGAAGCCCCCGGGTGGGGGCCTTCGTACAGTCTGCCAGCGACATGCAAGGGGAGCAGCGATGCCGACCATTAACCAGCTGGTCCGCAAGGGCCGGGTGCCCAAGAACAAGAAGTCCGGCGCGCCCGCGCTGCTCTTCAGCTTCAACTCGCACTCGGGGAAGTTGTCGAAGGCCACGGGCCGGGGTTCGCCGCAAAAGCGCGGCGTTTGCACCCAGGTCCGTACGCAAACACCGAAGAAGCCGAACTCGGCCCTTCGCAAGGTGGCCCGCGTGCGCCTTTCCAACGGAATCGAGGTCACGGCCTATATTCCCGGTGAAGGCCACACCCTGCAGGAGCACTCCGTCGTGCTCGTCCGCGGGGGCCGCGTGAAGGACCTGCCGGGCGTGCGTTACCACATCGTCCGCGGCGCGCTCGACGCGACGGGCGTAACCAACCGGAAGCAGGGCCGCAGCAAGTACGGCACGCGCAAGAACGCGGCGCCCGCCGGCCGCCGCAAGTAGGGGGAACTGAAGCATGGCACGACGTAACCGGCCCGAACGGCGTCCGATTCCACCGGACTCGCGGTACAACAACGTCACCGTCCAAATCCTGATCAACAAGCTCATGACGCGCGGTAAGAAGAGCACGTCGGAGCGCGTGGTCTACGGCGCCTTCGACCGGATTCAGACCCAAACGGGCCGCGATCCGCTGGATATCTTCCAGATGGCCGTTCGCAACACGACCCCCGTCCTCGAAGTGAAGCCGCGGCGCGTTGGTGGCGCCACCTACCAGGTCCCCGTCGAAATCCGGCCCGATCGCCGAATCGCGCTCGCCATGCGCTGGATCCTTACCTCAGCCCGCACCCGCGGTGGCCGTTCCATGTCGGAGCGGCTTGCCGGCGAGTTGATGGACGCAGCGAACAACACCGGCGCCGCGATAAAACGCCGTGACGACACACACCGCATGGCGGAGGCGAACCGCGCCTTCGTCCACTACCGCTGGTAGCGGTCCGGAGAGGGTTCACCAGTTCATGCCCCGTTTAGTTGATATCGACCGCATTCGGAACATCGGAATTATTGCCCACATCGACGCGGGTAAGACGACCGTGACCGAACGCATCCTTTTCTATACCGGGAAGACCTACACGATCGGCGAGGTCCACGAGGGCAACGCCACGATGGACTGGATGGAGCAGGAGCGGGAACGCGGCATCACCATCACCTCCGCGGCCACCACCGCCGAGTGGAACAACCACTCGATCAACATTATCGACACCCCGGGCCACGTCGATTTCACGGCCGAAGTCGAACGCAGCCTTCGCGTCCTCGATGGCGGAGTCGTCTGCTTCGATAGCGTCGCGGGCGTCGAGCCCCAGTCCGAGACCGTTTGGCGCCAGGCCGACCGCTACGGCGTCCCCCGGATCTGTTTCGTCAATAAGATGGACCGGACTGGCGCGGACTTCCAGCGCACGATCGACATGATGATCGACCGCCTGGGCGCCAACCCCATTCCCATCCACCTCCCCAAAGGGGTCGAGGGCGAATTCGATGGCTGCATCGACCTCATCGAGATGTGCTGGTGGTGGTTCGGCGGCGACAAGGGCGACACGCCGGAGCGGCGCGATATCCCGGCCGACATGGTCGAAGCAGCGACCGCCGCCCGCGACCGCCTTATCGAGGGGATCGGCAACGTCGATGACCAGATCGCGATCAGCTACCTCGAGGGCCACGATGTCAACAACCACGAACTCAAACAAGCCCTCCGCCGGGTGACCCTGGCCAACCTGGCCACGCCCGTTCTTTGCGGCTCCGCGCTTCGGAACAAGGGCGTCCAGCTCCTCCTCGACGCCGTCGTCGATTTCCTTCCGAGCCCTCGTGACATTCCGCCGGTCAAGGGAATCGACCCCAAGAATGGCGGCGAAGTGGAGCGGCGGCCGCAGGACGACGAACCGCTGAGCGCGATCGCCTTCAAGATCGTAACCGACCCCTATGTCGGCCGTCTGGCCTACTTCCGCGTTTACAGCGGTGTGCTCCGCGCCGGCGAAGGCATCTACAACGCGACCAAGGGCGAACGCGAGCGAATCGGCCGCGTCCTGATGATGCACGCCAACCAGCGTGAAGAAGTCGCCGAGGTCTACGCGGGCGGCATCGCGGCGGCCGTCGGCCTGAAGAAGACGTTCACCGGCGACACGCTTTCCAGCTACGAGCACCCGGTGGTCCTGGAGAACATTCAGTTCCCCGAGCCCGTGATCCGCGTGGCCCTGGAACCGAAGAGCAAAGAAGACCAGGACCGGATGGCCGAATCGCTCATGAAGATGAGCGAAGAGGACCCCACGTTCCACTGGACGTTCGAGGAAGAGACCGGCCAGACGCTCATCTCGGGCATGGGCGAACTCCACCTCGAAGTCATCGTCGACCGGATGTTCCGCGAACATAAAGTTGCGGCCAACGTCGGCCGCCCACAGGTGAGCTACCGCGAGGCGCTCACCCACAAGGCGCGGGCCGAAGGGCGCTTCGTCCGTCAGAGCGGTGGCCGCGGCCAGTACGGGGTCGTTGAACTCGAAGTGGAACCGCTCGAACGGGGGCAAGGCTTCCAGTTCGAGAATAAGACGGTCGGGGGCACCGTTGCCAAGGAGTACGTCCCTGCCGTTCAGGCTGGAGCGCGCGAAGCGCTGCAGGGCGGCATCCTCGCCGGATACCCGGTACTCGATGTCAAGGTCACGCTCATCGATGGCCAAATGCACGCCGTCGATTCATCAGAAATGGCCTTCAAAAACGCTGGCTCGATCGGCGTCAAGGAGGCGGCGCGGCGCGCCGGGCCCGTCATCCTCGAGCCGATCATGCGTGTTGAAGTGCGATGTCCGGAGGACTACTTCGGGTCTGTTGTTGGCGACATCAACAGCCGCCGGGGGATGATCACCGGCACCGAATCGATGGGCAAGACCCAGATCGTCCATTCCATGGTCCCTCTCGCGGAGACCTTCGGGTATTCGACGGACCTGCGATCCCTTTCGCAGGGCCGCGCGAGCTACAGCATGGAGTTCGATCACTACGAAGAAGTTCCGAAGAACGTTGCCGCCACGCTGACAAAGCAGGCGGCGGGCGTCGCGTAAACACCAGGAACATAGGAAGGAGGGCACGGAACCATGGCAAAGGCGAAATTTGAACGGACGAAGCCGCACGTAAACGTGGGGACGATCGGGCATGTGGACCACGGGAAGACGACGCTGACGGCGGCGATCACGAAGGTCCTGGCGCTGAAGGGCGGATCG
>JANMTH010000231.1:0-7379 GCA_031390305.1 Thermoflexaceae bacterium | reverse complement strand
GATGCCGACGCCGACGATGCTCACCTTGGCCAGGTTGCCGTCCGCGACATAACCGTCGGCGCCGACGGCCTGGCAGATGGCCGGCATCGCCGCTTCGGCGCGCTTCAGGTCGCCGCGCTTCAGGGTGAACGTCAGGTCGGTCATGTTCTGTTCGCTGGCGTTCTGGACGATCGTATCGACGCTGATCCCGGCTTCGGCCAGCGGCTCGAAGATGTGTGTCGCTATCCCCGGCCTGTCGGGCACGTGGCGGACGGTGATCTTGGCGACATCGTTGTCGTGGGCGATTCCCCGGACCCGGTTGCGTTCTTCCAATTCGGCCTCTCCGCGAATAAGGGTGCCCGGCGCGTCCACGAAACTCGAGGTCACGAGGATGGGCAGATTGTAGACCGAGGCCAGCTCCACGGCCCGGTTGTGCATCACCTGCGAGCCCTGCGTGGCCAGCTCCAGCATCTCTTCGAAGGAAAGGTCCTTGAGCTGGCGGGCGGCGGGGCAGATGCGCGGGTCGGCGGTGTAGACGCCGGTCACGTCCTTGCAGTTCTCATAGCGGTCCGCGCCGAGGGCGATCGCCATCGCCACCGCCGTGGTGTCGCTGGCCCCCCGGCCGAGGGTCATGATCTCCAGCTCGGCGGTCACGCCCCAGTAGCCCGCGACCACGGGAACGCGGCCGGCGAGCAGTTCGGCCTTCACCCGCTCGGATTCGACGCGGATGATCCGTCCCGCGTTGTGCCGCCCGCGGGCGATGATCCCGGCCTGCTGCCCGGTCAGGCCGACGGCTTCCTGGCCGCGTGCCCGCAAGGCCATGGCGAGCAGGGCCACGCTCACCTGCTCGCCCGTCGAGAGCAGCATGTCCAGCTCACGCGGGTCCGGTTCGTCCGAGACGCTCGAGGCCAGGGCGAGCAGGTCGTCGGTCGAATCGCCCATCGCCGAAACGACGGCGACCACCTGGTCGCCCAACCGGCGGCGGCGGATGATCCGGTCGGCCACGTTCTTGATAAGCGCAGCCGTCGCCACGGAGCTGCCGCCGTATTTTTGGACAACGAGCATGCCGAAAGGATGCGCCGGGTAGGCGGTAGACGGTAGGCGAGAGACGAGAGGACGTCAGGCCTGCGGCTGGATGAGCCGCACGCGGCTGCGAACTTCTCGTCGCAGGTCACCAGTTCGGCGTCGAGGGCTTCGGCGCAGGCCAGGTAGATCGAGTCGTATACCTTCGAGAGTCCGGCTGCCGAGGCGATATCGATCGCGCGATCTACCCACTCGGACTGCCACTCCAGGCGCAAAGGTAGATGGCGGAACGCTGCCCACGCTTCGTCCCGCTCCGAACGGGTTAGGCGCCCGCGCGCAACAAGTCCAAGAAGACCTGACGCGACTTCCGCTTCCAGGAGAACGGGCGCGTCCATTGGCGCTCGCGACTCGATGATGCCATCGAGCACGCGGACGGCCTCGGGCAGGCGCTGAGACCTAACGACGGCTCGGAAAATGAACGAGGCGTCGGGAACGCTCACTCCCGGTCGTCTTCGTCACGCAGAGCTTCTTCAATCCACTCGTCGGGCAGGCCGTCCATTCCCGTCCGCTCTTTCAGCCTGGCATGGAACTCTTGCAATAGTGCTAGGGCCTTCAGGCCGCGCTCGCACTCCTCGTCCGTCATGCGCCGCGGGCCCGCGTTCAATCCGGGTGGCGCCTTCACCAGCTGACTCATGAACTCACCATACCACGCCGAAACAAGGCTATGGCGGGATCAAGAACTGGCCGCGACGAGCTGCACGCGGCCGCGAAGGGCGGCCGGGAGGGCGGCCACGAACTTCTCGTCGCAGGTCACGAGTTCGGCGTCGAGGGCTTCGGCGCAGGCCAGGTAGATCGAGTCGTACACCTTCGATAGGCCCGCCGCCGCTGCGATCTCGGAGGCTCGTTCTACCCAGGCGATTTCGAAGTGAAGGGCGACACCCAGATCGCGAAAAGCGGACCAGCAGGTCCGGGCTTCGACCGCGGTCAGGCGGCCGCGCGCGGCCAGTCCGCGAAGCGAGGACCCAAATTCGATGGCGAGCAACGGCGGGGCCACCAGTTCGGTCCGCTGTTGTAGCAGGTCGCGCATAACGGCGTCCGCCGCGGGGAGAGCTTGTGATGGCACGAGTACACGGGAGATGAACGATGCGTCCACGGTGGTCGTCAATCGTCCTCCGGCTCGGCGAGCGATTCCTCGATCCAGTCGTCGGGGATCCCTGCGCCACCCGTACGAGCGAGGATCAACTCGCGCGCTCTCCTAATCGACGCAAGCGCCCGCTCGGCCTGGGCGCGCCCATCCGGCGATTCGCGCCGCCGCTGGCGGTCCGCAAGGTCGGCCGCGATTCGCTCCTGGCTCCAGCCCGTATAGTCGCGGTAGCTGCTCATCTCGCCGCGATCGTAGCACTCCTCCTCGCTGGCGATCACCTCCAGCAGCTCGATTCGGTTGCCGAATGGGTCGAAGGCGTAGAACCGCGCGAAGCCAGGCAGCGGCGCGTCTTCGGTTGTCTCGATCCCGTGCGCCGTGAGACGTTCGCGCAGCGCCGCCAGGCCGTCCGTGCGGAACGCGGGGTGACGCCGCGTCGCCGCGATCTCCGCCTCGACGCCGCAGTGCACCTGTTGCGGACCGCACTGGAACCAGCAGCCGCCCCGGCCGGCCAACGTCTCCGGCTTGGCCACTTCTGGCAACCCGAGGAGTTCACCGTAGAACCACCGCGCCCGCTCCTCTCCCCCTGGCGGGATCGCGACCTGGACGTGGTCGATACCAAGAATGGCCATCCGCCAAGTATCAAGCTCCACCGCACAACTTGAAAGCCTCGGCTCCCGGACCTCGTCTGCTACGCTATCGTCATGGCTATCCGCGAGCCCAAGCCCCCCTGGCTGAAGGTCCGGTTCCCCGCTGGCGCGAACTATCAGCGCATCCAGGATCTGATGCGCGACCAAACGCTGCACACCGTCTGCGAAGAGGCCCGCTGCCCGAACATCGGCGAGTGCTGGAGCCGTGGCACGGCTACTTTCATGATCCTCGGCGACACCTGCACCCGTTCGTGCGGCTTCTGCGCGGTCAAAACGGGGCGCCCGGGCACGCTCGATACCGGCGAGCCCGCGCGCGTCGCCCTCGCCATCCAGCGTATGGCCCTCCGCCACGCGGTGATCACCAGCGTCAACCGCGATGAGCTCGAAGACGGTGGCGCCACCATCTTCGCAGAGACGATCCGCTGGACGCGCCGGCTCAGCCCGGAAACCACGATCGAAGTCCTCATTCCCGACTTCAAGGGTAACTGGGAGGCGCTCGCAACCGTCTGCGCCGCAGCCCCGGAGATCCTGAACCACAACACGGAGACGGTCCCGCGGCTCTACAGCGTCGTTCGGCCGCAGGCGGTGTACGAACGCTCGCTGGAGCTGCTTCGCCGGGCGAAGGAGCTGGACTCGGGTGCGCTCACCAAGAGCGGCGTGATGGTTGGGCTCGGCGAAACGCGCGAGGAGCTCCTCACGGTCTTCGCGGGCCTCGCCGCCCAGGGCGTGGATATCCTCACGATTGGACAATACCTCCGCCCCACCCCGGCGCACCTGCCGATCGACCGCTACTGGCACCCCGATGAGTTCGCCGATCTGAAGGAGCGGGCCCTCGCGATGGGGTTCCGCCACGTCGAATCCGGGCCGCTGGTCCGCAGTTCGTACCACGCCGAAGAGCAGGCGGGCAGCGCTGGCCGTGGCGGCTTCCACCGCCGCCAGGCCGCTGGCGAAGCGATCTCGCTCGTCGCCGTTGATGCGCCACTACGGTGATTCCCTGATTGGCGCGATGCCTGCCGTCGCGTATCGTGCCGCGTTGTGACAGTGCGTGAGGAGCCGGTGGTGGTGGCCGTCGGGTTGGACGAGGATGACTACCGGCGGGAAGCGCTTGGCGCCTTTTCCCACGAGATTCGCACGCCGCTCACCTCCCTGCGTATGGTCATGGAACTCGCCGGGCGCGAATCGGCCGGTGGTCCGCTCACCCTCGACGCTGAGCTTGCCCCGATGCTCCACGCCTCCGTCGATAGCCTGCAGGCGCTCGCCGACGACCTCCAGGAGCTTTCGCGTTTCGAACGGGGGCGCCTGGTCCTCTCCCGTGGCCCCGCCGGGCTTCGTGCCGCTCAGGCCGCCGCCGCCGAGCTCGCCGGGCCACGCATTAGCGTCACCGGCGGCGAAGCGCCAGACGTCGATGGTCCCTGGGATCCGAAGCGCCTCGTGCGCGCCCTCGCCGGCTTCGTGGAATCCGCGAACCGGGCCGGAGATGGCAGTGGCGAGGTCGCCGTGAGGTGGACCGTCGATGGCGCCTTCGTCAGCTGTCAGCTCTCCTCCGGTATCCCGCGGCCGGCAACGAAGAACGTCGCCGCAGACGTTGGCTTCTGTTTCTTCCGCTCACGGGCATACACCCTGGCCATGGGCGGCGCGGTCGAATGGGAGCGTGGCGAGCACTACCTGGCCATCCGTCTTCTCCTGCCGCTCTGACGATCCCGCCGCTTCTCTTCTCGTGGCTTCCAAACGCCACTATCGGTCCTCTTCCTCGCCTTCTTCGGGGAGAACCCCTATGCGCCGCCTGGTCCCACACCTCCACACTGGTCGGCCTGGGGGCGTGGTGTGCATACCATCCTGATCCGTTGGTTCAGGGAGTGGGCGCGACCGGCATTCGGCGCGAAAGCGCCGGGGATCGTGGCCTATCGCGGCGCCTTTCGTTGGGCGCTCGTACTCCTCTTTCTTGCGCTCACCGCGTACGGCGCATTCGGGCCCTGGCGGCCCATGCTCGTGGCGGCGGTGATCGCCCTGCCATCGATCCTTGCCGGCGCCGATCTCGTCTATCTCGCTGTTCGGAAGCGTGAGGAGCGCCTCCTCGCCGCCTATCCGCTGTTCTATATCTCCCATCTCGCGATGATCGCTCTCGTTTCGGGAGCCGACCCCAACCCCTATTCGCTCGTCCCGGTCCTTGGCATGGTCACCATCTTCGCCGCCCAGGGTGTCTACCGCCCGCGCTTCATCGGCTCGCTCGGCTTTATCGCCGCCGCCCTGACCGTCGGCGCCGAGGCCTTGCGCCTGGGGTACGCGGATGTGGCGGTCGTCCCGGCGCTGTTCTGGGTGTCGATTCTGCCCGCCGCCGGTATCTACGCCGCCATGACCGCCGCCCACGCCGAGGCCTTGCGCCGTGGGCTCAGTAGCGCTGAGGAGCGGAGCCGCGCCCAGGCCGATTCTCTTCGCGAGGCCCTGGCCATGGCCCGCGAAAACGAGCTTCGCTTTCGTACCTTCGCCGACCACGCCCCGGCCCTCATCACCCTCCTCGATCGCGCTGGCGCTCCGATCTACACGAACCATCATCTCCGCGACGAACTCGGCACGGACATGCGCCTCGTCCAGGGCGGCATCGCCAGCGGCGCGCTCACGCCGGAGGCCCGGCGCCGCCTCCGCGAAGGCCTTCGCCGCGCAATCGCCGGCCATATGGCCTTCGTCGATTTCGGGACCGCCGCTCACCGCTCCATGACGGCGACGCTCTTCCCGATGACCGATGGCGCCGGTGTCATGGTGTTCGATGTCACCGCCGAGCGGGCGACCGCCGTCCGCGATTCGCACGCCCAGCAGATGGAGACTCTTGGGACCCTCGCCGGCGGCGTCGCCCACGATTTCAACAACCTCCTGACGGCGATGCTGGGGAACATCTATATGGTCCGGCGCGGCCTGCCGGCAGGCTCCGGCCTCCTCGCCGAAATGCTCGACGACGCGAGGACGGCTGGCGAGCGCGGGGCCGAACTCGTTCGCCGCCTGATGGACTACGGCCGCCCCCATCTCGAAGCCCCGGATCTCGTCGCCATCGACGAACTCGTGGGCGAGACTGTCCGCCTCGCCTCGCCCGGCCTGACTCCGCTCATCCGCGTGACGGTCGAACCGCCCGCTCCCGACCTCCTCGTGACGGGGAGCTTCGGCGCCCTCCAACAGGTCCTCCTGAACCTCCTGCTCAACGCCCGCGACGCCATGCCGGAAGGCGGCGCGATCACCGTCCGATCATCCTGGGTCACCGCCGACGACCCCTGGATCGTTCGCGAGTTCGGCATCGACTCCGGGCCGTTCGTCTCGGTTACCGTGACTGATACCGGCCACGGCATGACGCCCGAAATCGCGGCCCGCGTCTTCGACCCCTTCTTCACGACCAAGGAGATGGGCAAGGGCACCGGCCTCGGCCTGCCCACCGCCTTCAGCATCGCCCGTGCCCACGGCGGACGGATCGACGTCTCCTCCGTTCCCGGGGCGGGCGCCACCTTCCGCCTCGTCCTCCCCCGCTCGCGCGTCGATATCGCCGTGGCTCAGCGGGAACAGCCGCTCGTGATCGCGTAGCGCGGCGCACTGGATTGGACGCAGAGACGCTGAGGTTAGGAGGACGCCGTTGCGTGTTTCGGCGCCGGTGTGCGGCTCGCCGCTCTTCGTCCGGCGTGTGGGAGCTCTCGTCTGCTTACGTTTTCGGCTCTGTCCTTCTCGTCCAGATCAGCCCCTGGGCAACGCGATCCCGAGCGCCGCTTCCAGTTCATCGATCGCTCCCAGATCCGGGTTCACCTTGATCGTCGTCAGCCCCACCGCTCGCGCCCCCTTCAGGTTCGCGCCGATGTCGTCGAGGAAGACGGCCTCGTGGGGCTGCACGCTCAGCGCCTCGCAGGCCATGTGGTAGATCCTCGGGTCCGGCTTTCGGATGCCAACAATCGAGGATTCGATCACGTGGTCGAAGAGGTCTTCGAGGACGATCGCCCGCGGCCGTGACTCCGCATCTTCCCGCGCCACGTTGTTCGTGATGCAGCCGAGCTTCAAGCGGCCGCGCAGGTAACGAACGACGGTCACCATCTCTTCGCGAACAGACTGCGTACCGAAGGCCGCGTCCATGATCCCCTGGGCGCTCACCTTGATGCCGCGCTCCAGGCCTTCCGCCTCGAACTGTTGGATGAACCGCTGGAGGCTCAGTTCGCTCCGCTCCCAGCGAGACCAGGCCAGGTCGTGGTCTCCGATCATCGGCCCCAGGACCGCGTAATCGACGCGTTCGCGCATGGCGTACTCACGGATGGCGATCACGGGCGACGATGTCAGCACTCCGCCGATATCGAAGATGGCAGCGCGAAGGTTCGGCACGAAGGCAGGCTCCGGTGGATGGTCTGCCCGGGAGGATACCACCGCGCCGTCCAAAAGCGGCGCGCCCACCCGGGAAACACCTTCAGCCCCCGCTGGCGAGTCCGGCGCCGGGGATGGCGCCGAGGAGCCGGCGCGCCGCCTCGGCGATCTCCGCGACCGCGGCCTCGAACGGCTCGGCGTTCCGCTTCGATGGCGTCCGGTAGCCGCTGATCTTTCTCACGAACTGGAGGGCGGCGGCCTCG
>JANMTH010000395.1:0-3701 GCA_031390305.1 Thermoflexaceae bacterium | reverse complement strand
ACCAGGAAACGTTGCCATGCGGCGTACCCCGCCGCCTCGCCCGGCCCCATGCCCAGCCGTGAAAAGAGCCGCGCCGTGTACGCATCGACCACGAAGGCCGGCTGACGGGCCGCATACACGATGATCGCGTCCGCCGTCTCCGGGCCGATACCCCACGTGGCCAGCAGCACGCCTCGAAGCTCCCCCGCCTCCAGGGCGAGCAGCGCTTCGAGCGAACCATACCTCTCCACCAGCGCCAGGAAGGCCGCCAGCTTCCGCGCCTTCTGCCGGTACTGGCCGCTCGGCCGCACTAGCTCCTCCAGCGCCTCCGGAGCAAGCGCCGCCATCGCCGCCGGTGCGAGCGCGTCGGCCGCCCGCAGACGGTCGAGCGCGCGTTCCACATTCGTCCAGGCCGTGTTCTGCACGAGGATGCAGCCGGCGATCACCTCGAAGGCGTCGGCGTCCGGCCACCAGTGCCACCCGCGATGCGCGTGCATCGCCTCCAACGCCGCGAAGATCGCGGCGAGGGCGGCCGGTTCGGCGGCGCTATCTTCCCCAGCGGGCATCTCGCGTACGGTCAGTCCACCCAGTCGGGCTTTCGGATCTGGCTCCGCTCACGCCGCTCGAGGCCCTTCTTCAGGTCCTCGTTCGCCTTGTGCACGAGGTCGTTCATGTCGTCGCTGCCGAGCTTCATCTTGCTCGCCCGCCAGCGCTTCAGCATCGCCCGGTCCTTGTCCGCCAGGCCCGCCGTGTCGCCCATCGCGTTCACGAGCACAGTCAGCGCCGTTGCTACTTCGTCATCCGTAAATTGCACTCGCATCTGCTTACTTCCTCACCGTGTCGGCACGGCCACCGCTCAGCTTCACACGGCGCATGAACTTCGCGTCGATGTGCCCGTTCATCGCCTTGTTCAAGGCGTCGGTCAGTTTTTGGAGGTCAATGCTGGTTTCTGGGCGGTCTGATCGCCAGCGCCGGATCGCTTCCTTCGCTTCTTCCGACAGGTCGGCGTTGTCGATCGCCACCGCCGAAACAAGCATCATTAGCGACCATGCCTCTGGCTCTTCGAGCAGGACAATCATGCGGTTTCTTAGCTCCCCGTGAAATTGGGCCGTCGCTTTTCTATGAACGCGCGAACCCCTTCCGCGCGATCTTTCGTCGTTTGTAGCAGCAACGTCAAATCGGTCTCGAATCGTAGCGCCTGAGAGAGCCCCATAACCGGCCCGTGGCGGAGCGCTTCCTTCGCCAAACGCAGGGCGATCGGCCCCCGCGACGCGATCGCCCGGGCCAACCGCGCCCCCTCAAGGTCGACATCGTCGAACACCCCCGAGACCGCGCCCACCGCCAACGCCGCCTCCGCATCCAACGCTCCGCCGCCTTCGAGCAACACCACCGACCCCTTCGCGCCCAGCACCCGCAACAGCCGCCCCGACCCGAAGCGGCCCCAACGCAGGCTCAGCGAACGGTCCCCTATCCGGATGTCGCTCCACAGCGCCAGGTCCGCCGCCCTCCCCGAAGTGGTCCCCCGGAGCACGGCCAGCAGCGGGATCGGGAACTCCTCCAACCAGAGCCCCTCCTCCGCACTCAGCGACTCCCCGCCGCCCTCCAGCGTCCAGACGACGACCCGCACATCGAACCCCGGCGTTAGCCCATCCAGCGCCTCCCGCAGCCGCTCGAACGGCGCCGCCACCCCGTCCCTAACGGTCGCCACGCCATCCACCACCGTAACCTCGAACGCCATCCCCGAAGTCTACGCCGTCGCGGCACCCAGCGCCCCAGCACTCAGCGCTTCAGCACTTCGCCACTCACCCAATGCTGACTGGTTCCGCCCTATCGCCCATACTGCCCGCATACGCCGCAGCCACCGAGGGGACGATGCCTGACTTCTCCGCCCGCACACCCAGCGAACCGGCCAAGATCGGCGACTACCTCCACGACCGTTCGCGCATCCCCGAATCGCCCCGCCCCGGCGCCGCCGCGCTCGCGCGGCGCAACCTCGGCCTCGTCCTCGGCATCCTCCTCTCCCTCGGCGCCGTCGCCCTCGTCGTCCAGACGCGCGCTTCCTGGGAGGACCATCGCGACTGGGTGACCCCGTTCTTCATCACTCTCGCCGTCCCCGCCGGCCTCGCCCTCGGCCATCTCCTCGGCCGCGCCAGGTTCAAGTCCCTCGGCGCCTTCACCGTCTTCTTCCTCTTCTTCGCCGCCTTCACCGTCGCCAACTACTGGCGTGGCCAGGTGACCGTGGGCGACGACCGTGGCCGCGACGCCCTCACCATCCTCGCCACCTTCGCCGGCAGCTTCGCCATCCTCTCCGTCCTCGGCGCGCTCCTCTGGGTCGAACTGCGCGACCCCACGAAGGCTCCCCCGAACCCGGAGATGTAGCCCGCGTCTAACCCTCCATGCCCATGATGTACCGCGCCACCAGCTCCGGCTGTTCCATCGGGATGAAATGCGAGAGGTGGGGCAGTGGCACGTCCGTGGCCTTCCGGAAGTGGCTCGCCAGCTTCGGCGCCGTCGGTGAGGTGTTCATGTCCATCGCCCCATCCTCCGCACGCTCCCGCGCCCGCAGAATTGTCACCGGCACGTCGATCGTCTCGATCGCTTCGTAAACCTCCACCGCTCCCGCGCTTCCGGCATAGACCGCCGCCTCGATCCGCGGCGGACAGGCCAAGACGTAGCCGTCACCGTCGTCCGCCGCGAGGAGCCCGTACCGGCAGTAGTCTCGCAACACCTCCGCCTTCCACAGAGCAAACGGCGGCCGTTCCCGGAACCGCTCGAACATCTCCTCCGGCGAGGCCCAACGGTCCCGCCGCCGCGAAGCGAAATGCTCCCCCGGTGCGCCCATCGATTCGTAGGCCGCCCGTTCCATGATCACCGGATCCACCAGGAGCAGGCTCGCGAACGCCGCGGGGACCAGTCCCGCCGCCATCGTCACCGCGAACCCGCCCTTCGAATGGCCGACGCCGATCGCCCCCCGGAGACCGATCTCCCCGGCAACGGCCGCCACGTCCCGGCCGAAGGCTCCCCACGGGTACGGCGGCTCCGGCTTCTCGCTCCGTCCATGGCCGCGCATATCGATGGCGTACACGTGGCGCCCCGGCAACCGCGCCACCACCTCGTCCCAGCAGCGCGCATGGAAGCCGGTGGCGTGTGCCAGGAAGATAGGACGCCCTTCACCGGGCCATTCGTACAGTTGCAGATCGACGCCATCACCACGGATACGGGAAGCCAGCGGTTCAGTCACCCGCGGATCATAGGGAGCCCGAACGTCAGCCGCGACAGGGAAGATGGGCCGGTTGGCGGCCAATCATGGGCCTTACGCCAATGGCGCCAGCGGCCCCACTCCGCGAAGCTACCGGCTGGGGCCAGTGCCGTCCCAGCGGAGCTATCCATGTCCGACGTGACCGAGCACCTCGACCGCTGGCGCGCCGCCGGCCTCATCGACGCCGAAGCGGCCGAGCGTATCGCCACCTTCGAACGCGGCCAACCGGCCCCCGCGCCGGACTCCGCCCCTTCGGTCGTCGAAGGGATCGTCTACCTTGGATTGGCGGCGATCGGCGTCGGCATGGTCGTTCTCGCCACTGTGAACTGGGAGGACCTCGGCGGCGCCGCCCGGATCGCCGTCGTCGCCGGCCCCGCCGCGCTCACCCTCCTCCTCGGATGGCTGTTGCTCCACTCCCCGCGTCCAGAGCTCGTCCGCGGCGGCTCCGTCGCCTGGCTGCTCG
>JANMTH010000379.1:0-2794 GCA_031390305.1 Thermoflexaceae bacterium | reverse complement strand
CAGCGCCCCGATCGCCTTCGCCTCGGGACCGCCCGCCGCTGTTCGCGATTCGAGCTCCGCCGGATCGATCTGTCCCCGTTCGCCGAGAACGCGCGCGATCCCATCGAGCCAGTGTTCGAAGTATGGCGAGGCCAGGTAGTGCACGGGCTCCATTCGCTCGATGCCGTGGCGGAATTCATCGATGTTGAAGAGGCCGGCCCGCATCGACTCGTTCATGATCGCGATCACCGCGGCCTCCCACGGTTCGAGGGAGGGCGGCCCCGGATCGCGCTCGACGGGCCCGAAGCCGTGCATGCCACCGAGGTCGTGAACACCGTTCATGGCGGGCAGTGTACACCGGCGCGCACGCGCGTCTCTCGGGGTTAGAAGTCCTTGACGCTCGGCGGCGGGGAAGTCTTGCCGAACTTCGATGGGAAGGTCCGGCGGTACGCCTCCTCCAGCCCCTTGTACGCGCCGAACCAGACCAGGACGACCACTCCCGGCGGCCCGAGGAGCGGAATGCCGTTGCTGAACCACCAGCCGGCCCGATACTTGCTCCCCCAGAGGCGAGCCCCGGCGTTCGGAGCGAGGAGCGCCGCCACCGAAAGCAACGGGATCGGCCCGAGATGCGGGAACCAATCGAACCAGCTACACCACCATGGGGCGAAGACGAGTGTCGTCCCCGTGAGCGCGAAGGCGACCCAGAGCCACATCGCCACCTTGACGCTCGTGCGCTCGTACCGAATGCGCGTGATGAAGGTCACCGCCGCCCACATCAGATGACGGCGGATGAACGGGACCTCCTCGTCCGTCAACGCTTCCAGAAAGATGTCGTCCGCTTCCGCCCGCGTTGGCGGCGTGGCTCCCGGCGAGGCGGTGTTCGCGCACTCGCTTCGAATCAAACAGTCATGAAGCAGCGCCGGAAGGGTGTGCCGGCCGTAGGCGTTCACGAACCAGCGAAAGAGGAACGGCACCGAGGTCAGGTCCGTCCTGCCAAGGCCGTCCGGCGTCACCTCGAAGGCTTCGCCTGTGCCACCGCGGGTGTAGCGGAACCCCTGGAGCAAGACGAACTTCTTCGGCTCGACCTGCTTCAGCAGGATCTCCGCTTCACCAACGCCGCCGGGTCCCGTAAATGGCATGGGGCGCATGCTACGCGCATGACACCAGCCCGGTCTGTGAAGCACCTCACAGAACAGGGCCGCCCGAGACTTACTTCGCCGTTTCCTTCACCGTGACCGAAAGGATCGTCACGGGCTCCGTCGGCCGCCCCTCCGACGGGTTGCTCACGGCCACGTTGGAGATGGCATCGACGATATCCATGCCCTGGGTCACTTCCGCGAACGGATAGAACTTGTCGCCGCGGGCGTTGTTGAAGTCGAGCGCCGGGTTGTCCTTAAGGTTTACGAAGAACTGGCTGCCGAAGTCCGCGGCGCCGCCCGTCTTCGCCATCGAGACGGTGCCCCGCTTGTTCGCCACCTGATTGGGCTCTTCCGCCGTCTTGAAGCCCGGTCCTCCCGAGCCCGTGCCCAGCGGATCGCCGCCCTGGATGACGAAGTTCTTGATCACGCGATGGATGATCGTGTTGTCGAAATAGCCCTTCTGGGCGAGGAAGACGAAGCTGTTCACCGTGTTCGGCGCGATATCGGCGTTCAGCTTGAGGACGATCTCGCCCTTGTTCGTCTTGATCGTCGCCACGTAGCTGTTCTTGACCGCGTCGATCACCTGTTCCGCCGCCGTGAACGACTTCGGATTCGGCGTCGCCGAGACTGACGGTGTCGCCGTCACGGTCGCGTTCGGATCGGGGGTCGCCGTCGGCGTCGGGGTCGGGAAGGGGTCGACCGTGTCGTTGGTGTTCGTCGTGAGGACCGCCCCGCCGACGATGAGGATCGCGACGACCACACCGATCGCGGAAAAGAGCTTGAGGTTGCCGAAGAGGTTCATCGGGAACCCGGGCTTATAGATCTCGTTCGGCGCTGACCCGCCGACCGCGTACGAACGCTTCTTCTGCGACTCCTGGGCCTGGTGATGCAGGTCACGTCGTTTTCGTTTGGGCACGGGAACCTCTTCTTCTGCGCTCGTCGGCCGTTGTTGTGGCTTTTGTTCGAGTATACGGACGCCCCTCGGAAGGGGGAATGCGCTCACCCGCGCGGGCCGGCGACCGGCGTAATCAGAGGTTTACGAAGCCAAGCCGGGCGAGTTCCTCGCGCGCCACCTCGCGGTCGTCCCACGGCAGCTCCTTCGAACCATAGACGATCGAGTTTTCGTGCCCCTTGCCCGCGATCACCACCACATCGCCCGGCGCAGCCCTCCGGAAGGCCTCGGCGATAGCGGCCCGGCGGTCCTCGATCTCCACGAAATCCTGCCCCGGCACCCGGCCCGCATCGGTTGCATGCCGCGCTATCTCCCGGACGATGGCGCCCGGGTCCTCGCTACGCGGGTCCTCATTCGTGAAGACGGCGAAATCCGCCCCTTCGGCGGCCGCCCGCCCGACCCCGAAGCGGCGCCCGGGATCGCGGCTTCGGCGGCGTTGGCCTGCGACATACCGCTCGAAGCTGTCGGGCGCGGGCTCCTGGCGGCGCCGGGCGTGCCGGGCCGGATGGAGCGGATCATCGCCGGCCAGCCCTTCGAGGTGATCGTCGACTACGCGCACACCGGCGACGCGGTCCGCAAGGTCCTGGAGGTGATGCGATCGGTCTGCCGAGGGCGGCTGATGATCGTCGTGGGGGCCGCCGGTGATCGCGATCCCGGGCGCCGGTTCGGGGTCGGGCGTGCCGCCGCCGAAGGGGCCGATTTCGCCGTCTTCACGAATGAGGAC
>JANMTH010000377.1:0-3478 GCA_031390305.1 Thermoflexaceae bacterium | reverse complement strand
CCCTGCGCCTGGCGCTTTCGGATGGCCTGAGGTGGGGCGAACCTGAGGGCTCGACGGAATGAAGGGTGTGAACCGGGAATGCGGGTCTTTTCGGCTTTGCTCTTCCCGCCCTCTTGATTTTCGGCGGACGGAGTGCAGAATGCGGGTCACAGGCGCGGGCGCCGTTCCGCGTTCGCACGGAGGAGACCGATGGCCACGAAGACGCACCCCCACTACTACCTGACGCCGCTGACGCTTTCGAACATGTACGCATCCGCCCTCCGTGCTGGCGGCCACGGCGAGGCGAAGGGCTGGCACTGCCCCGCCGGGAACGACGCCTACGTCCTGATGGAGAGTGGCCAGAAGTTCATCTGCAAGACGGATGCGCGCAACCAGGTCGTGCTCGTCCCGATTGCGGACGAGGAGTAGCGATGGGATGGCCGCTGTCGGACAGCCCTCGGCGTCCGGTGTGGCGCTCCCTTGATGCTCTCGTTCCCTGCGTTCTCCGCGCGGTTCAGCGAGGCCGGCGCTTGTGAAGGCGTGAGCTACACGCTACCGTGTAGCGGATGGAGAGGTATCGGATACCGCGGCGGCCGGAGCGGGGGATCTGGACGGCCGAGCGGATCGCCGGGCTGCGCGCCAGCCTCGGCCTCAGCCAGAGATCGTTCGCCGACGAGCTTGGCGTCCGCCAGCAGACCGTGAGCGAATGGGAGACCGGGCGCTACGAGCCGCGCGGGGCGAGCGCGCGGATGCTCGGGCTCCTCGCCGAAGAGCCCGCCCGCTACGAGCCGGGCGAGCCGGAGGCCGAGGAGTGAGCGTCCAGCGGGCGGTTGGCCGCCTCGAGGTGGCCGTCGCCGCCCGTTGGGCGGCCGGCGCGCGCGGGGCCTTGCGGCTTGCCGATGGCCGGGCCCTGCGCGTCGTCTTCCCCGGGGTTCCCGGCCCCGGCCGGGGGCCCGATTTCCGCGACGCCATCCTCGACGCCGGCGGGGACCTCCTGCGCGGTGACGTCGAGATTCACGTGCGGGCGAGCGGCTGGCGGGCGCATGGACACCACGCCGACCCGGCCTACGCCGGCGTCGTCCTCCACGTCGTCGAAGTGAACGATACGGGTGCCCTGGCGACCCTCCACGGCGGGCTGCGGGCGGTCCCGATCCTCGTCCTCGGGCCGGCGGCGGCGGCCCCGCTCCCGGGCTTCAGCCCACCCTGTGTCCTCGCCAGCCGGGCGGCCGCCCCGGCGGAGACCCTCCTCCGCCTCGGGACCCGGCGGTTGCGGATGAAAGCCGATCGGGTCGCCCCGTTCGTCGCCGCCACGGGGCCCGGGCAGGCCCTCTACGGGCTCCTCCTCCGGGTCCTCGGTGGAAGCGCGAACGGAGAGGCGTTCGCCGCACTCGCCCGGATCCTTCCCCTCGGCGTCCTCGTCGAGCGGGCGGTGGGCCACGGCGCGCCCCGTCCGCTCGTCTTCACGGCCGAACTCCGGGGGGCCGCCGCCGGCCTCGCCGTCCGCCGGGCCGGGCCGCGGCCGATGGCCTCGCCGGCGCGGCGTCTGGATTCGGCCGGGGCGCTGTTCGCCAGGCTCTGGCCTGGGGAGGGGAGGGGCTGGCCCGTGGACTGGGACGGGCCGCCTTCACCGTCGCTCCTGACGGTCCCCGGGATCGGCCGCTCGCTGGCCGTCGAACTGGTCGTCAACGCCGTCCTTCCCGTCGCCCTCGCGGCCGGGGTCTTCTCCGAAGCGATCGCTCTGGAGCACTTCCGGGCGCTGCCTTCGCCCGGCACCTACGGGCGGCTGCGGCCGCTCGAGGGCTGGCTCGGCGGCGGCGGTCGTCCCTTCGCTTCCGCCGCCGCCCTCCAGGGCGGGCTCCTCCTCCACGCCGACTACTGCAGCCAGGGGATGTGCGGGCGCTGCCCGTTGTCGTAGGAGAAAGGCGAAAGGCGAAAGCACTCCGATACTCCGTCACTCCGCCACTCCGCCACTCGCCGGTGCCGCCGCCGCCCGGAGGACGAGCACCCGGTCCACCCGGCGGCCATCCATCGCCATCACCCGGAACTGGTACCCGGAAACGTCGATCCGGTCGCCGACCCTGGGGATACGTCCGAGGCGGGCCATGATAAAGCCGCCGACGGTGTCGAAGTCCTCGTCCGCCAGCTCCGCCCCTGTCGCCTCTTCGACATCGGCGATGAGGGCGAGGCCGCTGAGGAGGAGGTTCCCGGTGGGGAGCGTGCGGACCGTCTCCTGGCCGGCGCCGCGGCCGCCGAGCCAGCGGCCGAGGAGCCGGTAGAGGACCTCGTCGGCGGTGATGATCCCGCTCGTGCCACCGTGCTCATCGACGAGGACGACGATCTGGACCTGGCGGGCGCGCATCGCCGCGACCGCCACTTCGACACTGACCGACTCCGGGATGGCGACCGCCGGGCGGACGAGGGAGCGCCAATCGCTCGCGCCCCGGCGGATGAAGGCGATCAGGTCGCGCGCGCCGAGGATGCCGAGGATGTGGTCGAGGTCGTCTTCGTAGACGGGGTAGCGGGAGTGCTGGGTCCGCTCGATCAGGGCGATCACCTCGTCCAGCGTCGCCGCAGCATCGATCGCCACCATCTCGGTGCGGGGGACCATGATCTGGTCGGCCTGGATTTCGCCGAATTCGAGGGCGCGGCGGGCGAGGAGGAGCTCCGAGGTGGAGAGGAGCCCCGCCCGCGCGCTCGCCTGGAGGACGATCTCGATCTCCTCGGCCGAAAGCTGGCCTCCGTGCTCGGAGGCGGGGGCGACGCCGAGGAGGCGGACGACGGCCCGGCCAGAGGCGTTGAGCGCCCAGATAAACGGCTGAAAGACGCGCGCGAAGACGAGGATCGGGCGCGCCACCCAGAGCGCCGTCGCCTCCGTCCGCTGGAGGGCGATCGTCTTCGGCGCCAGCTCGCCGGCGATGATCAGGACGGCCGTGATCAGGGCGAAGGAGAGGATGACGGCGATCGTCTTGGCGACGGCGTCCGCGACGAAGGGGCCGATCAGCCCTTCGATCAGCGGCTCGACGACGCGGCCCACGGCCGGTTCACCAAGCCAGCCGAGGGCGAGGCTGCACATCGTGATCCCGAGTTGGGTAGCGGCGATGAAGTGGTTGAGGTCGCGCAAGGAGCCGAGGAGGGCCTTCGCCCGCCGCTGTCCCTGGTTGGCGAGCTGTTCGATGCGCGAGCGGCGGACGGCGACGAAGGCGAACTCGGTGGCCACGAAGAGGGCGTTCAGGAGCACGAGGGCCAGCGCGGCGCCGAGCCCGATCACGGTCATCCAGGTTTCCGGCACTCAGGCCTCCTCCGCGAGATGCTACCGCACGTTCGAGTCCCGAGTCCCGAGTCCCGAGGTCCGAGGTCCGAGGTCGAGCACCTCGCCGTCCAACCGCCAGCGCCAACGGCCCGCGACTAGCAGCTAGCAGCTAGCAGCTAGCAGCTACCAGCTAGTGAAACAGCCCCTTGTAGGCAGGGCTTTCGAAAAAGAGGCGCACGATCTCGCGGG
>JANMTH010000375.1:0-1732 GCA_031390305.1 Thermoflexaceae bacterium | reverse complement strand
ACCTTGTTCTTCACGATCTTCGCTTTCACCCGGTTCCCGACGATGTCCGTTCCCCGCTTCACGCTCTCGACGCGGCGGATGTCGATACGGACAGACGAGTAGAACTTCAGTGCTCGGCCCCCCGGTGTTACCTCCGGGTTACCGAAGACCACCCCGACTTTCTCGCGGAGCTGGTTGATGAAGATCACGGCGGTATGGGTCTGGGAGATCGTCGGTGTCAGTTTGCGCATCGCCTGGGACATTAGCCGGGCCTGGAGGCCCATATGGCTGTCGCCCATCTCCCCTTCTATCTCCGCCCGCGGCACGAGCGCGGCCACGGAGTCGATCACGATGGCATCGACGGCGTTCGAGCGGACGAGCGCTTCGCATATCTCGAGCGCCTGTTCTCCCGTATCCGGCTGGCTGACGAGGAGGTCCTCGATCCGGATACCCAGGTCACGCGCGTACTGCGGGTCGAGCGCGTGCTCGACATCGATGTAGGCGGCCGTGCCGCCCGCTTTCTGGGCCTCCGCGATGACGTGTTGGGCGAGCGTGCTCTTTCCCGCCGATTCCGGTCCGAAGATCTCGGTGATCCGGCCCCGTGGGATGCCGCCGACGCCGAGGGCGATGTCCAGCGCCAGGGAGCCGGTCGAGATCGCGCCGATCGTCAGGCGTGTCTCCTTGTCGCCAAGTCGCATGACGGCGCCCCGCCCAAACTGCTTCTCTATCTGACTGAGCGCCGTTTCCAGCGCCCGGCTCTTATCCTGCTCTGCCATGTTTCACCCGTGGGGCCTGTTCCGGGGTCGGATTCTACCATCCTCCCCGCGCCCGCCGCGCCATCATACTGGCTGCAAAACAAATGTTCTAGTGTATCCTCGAATCATGGCGCGTATCCAGCTCCGCGTGACGCCGAGGGCCAGCCGGGACGAGGTCCTGGGCTTTGATGCCCAGGGCCGCCTCGCCGTGCGCGTGACCGCTCCGCCCGCCGCTGGCGCCGCCAACGCGGCCGTCACGAAGTTGCTGGCGAGTGTGTTGGGCCTGCCAGCGCGCGATGTCGTGCTCGTCTCCGGTGCCAGCGCACGCGTGAAACAGTTCGAGGTACGGATGACCGAAGACGACATCGCCGTCGCGCTGGCGGCGAAGGGCCCGTAACGCGGGCCGCTCGCTCACCTCTCATGCCTCGGTCCTCTGCGTCTCTGCGTCTAACCGCCCGCGGGCCCCCAGTCAGGCGCCTTCCCACCACGAGGCCATCGGCGTCAGCGTCCGCCGCGCTATCCACCAGCGGCCCTTCTTGCGGACGCACTCGTCGCCATACGTCCCCAGGACCACGAACACTCGCGGCTCACCATCGACGGCGTGGGCGGCGTGGAGGTAGCTCGACATCGCGGCCGTTCCGCCTCTCTTTCCCGTGCCAACGGAGATGTTGATCGTGCCCATCAGGTGCTGGGTGGCGCGATAGTTGCGTTCCCGGAAGTGGCTGTTCACATACCCGGCCCAGTGCTCCGGGCCGGTGTAAGGCTCCGCCATCCCCGCCACGCGGATCTCTGCGCCGGGCAGGAACGTCTCGCGGTAGATCGCGATACCAGCTTCGAGGTCGCTTCGCCCGATCGCGTCCGTCCCCAGTGCGTAGTTCACGGTGAGCTGTCGGATCGCCTCGGTGATGGCGGCCGGGGAGTTCGGCGGCCGTTTCTTCGACATGGGAGTCCCTCCGGCAGATCTGGAGGAACTCTACCGCCTGCCGGCTCACGCGCTC
>JANMTH010000351.1:0-2067 GCA_031390305.1 Thermoflexaceae bacterium | reverse complement strand
CATCATCCCGCCGCGCTCCCCCTGAACGCCTCCCACTTCGTCACCGCCGCCATCACCACCCCCTCCACGACCTCCTCCAGCAACCAGCGCGACGCCAGCAACTTCTCCGCCACCGCCCGCACCCGTGCCGCGTACTCCTCCCGGCCCCCGTACCGCTCCGCGATCGAGGGCCGCGGGTCGCCGCTCGCCTCTCGCTCCGCACGCGTCGCCGCGAACGGGAAGGTCGAGCCCATGTACCGCGCTATCTGCTCCGGCGCGCCCATGGAAGGGTGGCGCGGGTTCCAGCCCGTGTACGCCGCGACTGGCACGGCCACGTCCGGGAGGCGGATGCCCGCGACCTCGTTCCCGTCGCCATCGACCGCTGGCGCCAGCGCCGCGAACGGCGCGCCCGTTGCGCGCGCCGGCCAGCGCCCGATGCCTCGTTCGCTCTCCGGCCCGAGGTCGAGCGGCGAAACGGTCCGCAACCGCGCCGGGTTCGGCAGCGAGACGCCCGCGATCGCCGCGAACGCTCCGAGCACGTTCTCCCGCGCCGTCAGCGTCCCACCGGCGACCGTTGGCAGCGCCGATGGCGGCGGCTCGGCTCCGTTGCGACACCACGTATCGAGCGTCATTACCAGCGCCCGGCTCAGCGGCCCGCTCGCCAGGGAGTTGATCCAGTGCGCCAGCCGCGGCCCTCCTGGGACCGGGCTCACCGACATCAGCGGCCAGAGCCCCGGCCCGTGCTGCGTCCCCGCGAACAGGTACGCCCGCACGTTCTCCGGCAGCGTCAGGTCCTTCGCGCCATCGGCCGATACGTGCACGAGGCCAGCGTCCCCACGCCAGTACTCCGCCGAGCTGTTCGAATAGGCGACCTTCGGCACGCCGCCCAGCGCCCGCTGCTTCGCCAGCAGCCCGCCTTCGCCGTCATCCCCAAACGGCGCCAGGTGGCCGAAGCCCGGCGTCACTTCGACCGATGGCTGGGCGTAGCGATGGTTGAACTCGCCTCGCCGGCCCCCCGCGATGTGCGGGTTCAGGCCATCGAACACCCGCCGTCCGGCCTCGTCCACGTTCAGTCCGTGATAAAGGAACGTCCGCAGGAAGCGCCCGCTCTGCGAGACCCCGAACCCGAGCGCCCGCTTGATCCGGCCCGCGCAAGGGTTCGACCCTCCGTCCGTCTCGTGCTTCAGGAAGCTCGTGAAATCCCGCACCGCCAGCAGCCCAACGCCGGCCACCGGCGAGATCCGCGTCGTGTAGACCACGTCGTACGTCTTCCCCGCCTCGAATCCGCCCTCGATCCAAACGCACTCTTCGTCCGCGACCACGCCCTCGCCCTCCACCCGCGCGAACCGCCACGACTCGCGTGGAACCTCCACCCGCGGCCCATCCGGCCACTCCTGGACGGTCATCCGCGCGCCCGATTCGTTCACGTCGGCCGCCGCGTACGACCGGAACGGGACAACCCCAAGCGCGTCGCGCAAGGGCCACGAAGCCGCCGGCGCGTTCGTCACGATCTCCACGCAGACTTCGCCCGCAATCGGCCGCCCGCCCTCCAGCGCCATCGGCGCGTCGATCCCCATCAGGCCAGGCGTGCCCCGCGGCACGTCCCACTGCCACCCGCACCACGCCACCGTGAAGCCATGGCGCATCAGGAAGCCGTTCCCGGGCCTGATCTCGTCCGAAGGTTCGAGCGAGGGGACCGCACCGTTCAGGAACGACATCGCGATCTTGTTGCCC
The DNA here is from genome assembly GCA_031390305.1 of Thermoflexaceae bacterium. Taxonomy (GTDB): domain Bacteria; phylum Chloroflexota; class Dehalococcoidia; order Tepidiformales; family Tepidiformaceae; genus JANMTH01. The sequence continues at coordinate 354 of JANMTH010000351.1, read as the reverse complement.
CGGTTCGCGACATCGAAGAGCAGCGTCCCCCGCCCCATTGCCACCTCGATCGGCTTGAGGATGGTGAAGTCCGCCTCGAAGCGCACGAGCCCTTCGCCGTCCCGCACCGCCCGCTCAAGGTCCACGATCTCGGCGTTCGCCTCGTGACCCGGATCGACGGCGAAGTGCGCCACGCCGTCGATCCGTTCGTACACGCCGCCTTGGCCGAAGCTCTGGCCGTCGAAGTACGGCCGCCGCTCCCGGATCTCCAAGCGTGTCAGAGCCATCCCGGCCTCCCCATCGTGCTGTGCGGAGCCTACACTGCTCCGCACGGCCCCGCAGCGCCGCCCGCCGGCGTGCACATCCGCCGCTTCC
>JANMTH010000331.1:0-2788 GCA_031390305.1 Thermoflexaceae bacterium | reverse complement strand
GGTTGGGGGGGTGGGCTGGGGTTGGTTCGAACAGTCCGCGACTGCTGTGGGTCGCACCTTCCGCCGACGCTGGCGATGGCGACTACGTCTACGGCGCCGGGCTCGTCGCGCGGGTATCGGGGGCGGGCTGGGGTTGGTTCGAACAACCCGCGACCGCTGTGGGTCGCGACTACCGCCGACGCTGGCGATGGTCGATAGCGGGACCCGTGGGTTCATGCGGAAGCGGGGCCGCTGGCCATTCCGCCGGTGCGATAGATGCGGCGGAGGTGCGGGCCGGCGGCTACGCTGGCGATGGTGATGGCGACGAAGGCGAGTCCGGGTGCGGCGAAGAGGATCGGAGTTCCGGCCTGGTCGGCTAAAGCGCCGAAGCCGAGATTCATGACGGCCATGATGCCGCCAGCGGCCATGAGATAGAGGCTCATGACGCGGCCGCGGATGGCGTCGGGAACGACTTCCTGAAGGAGGACGGCGCTGAGGGCCATGAACATCGCCTGGGACGAGCCCATGAGCACGGAGCTGGCGACGGCGGACTCTAGCTGATGGCTGATGGACATGGCAAGCGGCGAGAGGCCGCTGACGAGGGCGGTGGCGAGGAGGAGTGGTCCGCGGCGGATACCCGTCATGACGGAGAGCACGAGGGTCCCGACGAGGGCGCCAGCACCGACGCCGAAGGTCATGACGGTGAGGCCGCCGGAGGGGCGATGGAGTTCGTCTTCGGCGAATCCGGGGAGCATGGAATCGAAGGACATGGTGAGCGAACAGTGGGCGACGACGAGGACGAAGATGGCGAGGACGGGCGGCGTTGAGCGGACGTAGGCGAGGCCTTCGCGAAGGTTCTCGGCGACATCGGCGAGGCGGGTGACGCCACCGCGGGAAGAGACCCGGACCTGGGAGACGGAGGTGAAGGCGAGGAGGGCGAAGATGGCGGAGACGGCGTATGCGCCTTCGACGCCGACGGTGGAGAGGAGGGGGGCGCTGAGGAGCGCGCCGACGGCCCGTGAGCCGTGCTGGGATGTGCTCTGGAGGGCGACGGCGCTGGCGCGATGTTCGGGCGGTACGACGGCGGGGAGGAGGGCCTGGTCGGCGGGGATCTCGACGGAGCGGATGAGGCCGGTGGCGAAGGCGAACGCGACGACCATCCAGACTTCGATGACGTTCGTAATGGCGACGAGGAAGAGTCCGACGGTGACGGCGAAGGTGGCGACGCGGGTGAGGCGAACGAGCCAGCGCCGTTCGACCCTATCGGCGATGGTGCCGCCAAGGGGGGCGATGAAGTACGGGGACATGGTGGCGAAGGTGGCGACGCCGACCCAGAGGGAGGAATCGCTGAGCTTGTGAACGATGAAGCCGTTGCCGAGGAGGAGCGTCCAAAGGGCGATGCTGGAGCAGGCGCTCCCGCCCCAGAGGGCACGGAAGTCGCGGTGGCGGGTGGCGGGGAGAAGTTCGAAGAGCCGGTGGCGCATCTGGCGGCAGTCTAGCGGGTTGGGAGATGGTGCGCGGCGGGCATGGCGGGGACGGGGACGAGGGCGAGACGCGGGATCTGCCTATTTGCCAATCGGGCTGGCGCTGGTACCGTCGGGGGAGATGCTTGGCTTGCTCGAAATCCGGCGGCGGAAGGTTCAGTTCGCGCTGATTGCACTGGTCGTCACGCTCATTTCCTACCTTGTGCTGATGATCAATGGCCTCGGCGTGGGTTTGAACGTGCAGGCGGGTAGTGCGCTGAAGAGCTTCGACGCGGACGCGATCGCCTACTCCGACCAGGCCGGGCTGAGCGTCATCCGATCGGAGATGGGCCCGCGGACGGTCGCGGCGGTGCGGGCGATTCCCGGCGTGATCGCGGCGGCGGACATCGGCTACGTGCCGGCCAGCTACCGGACAGAGGGTGGCGAGGTGAAGGCGGCGGCGTTTCTTGGCTTTGGAGCGAGGACGATCGGAGCGCCGAAGGTGACCCGTGGGCGGGACCTTACGGAAACGGACAGACGGGCGTTGCTCGCCGACAAGGGGTTCTTGAAGGCCTCCGGATTCAACGTGGGTGACCGGGTGGAGATCTCCGTGCGGCTGGCGAAGGTGGAGTTCACGATCGTTGGCGAGATCGATGAGGGCGCCATTCTGTACCAGCCGGCGGTGTACGTGGTCAGCACGACGTGGCACGAACTGCGATACGGCTCGACCCCGAACGCGCCCGTCGCGAGCATCGTGCTGTTGAAGGGCGTGGGGCTCGCTGGCGCCAGCGGCGCGGGATTCGAAGTCGTCGACAAGGCGACGGCGTTCGCGAACATCGAAGGAGTAAGCGGTCAGCAATCGACGGTGACTTCGCTGCGGGTGTTCGGCTATGTAATTGGGGCGATGGTCATCGGCGTGTTCTTCTACGTTCTGACGCTCCAGAAGGTGCCGCAGATCGGAATGCTGAAGGCGCTAGGGGCGAGCGGGACGTACGTCTTCCGGCAGCTCCTGGTGCAGGCTGTTGGCGTTGCCGTCATCGGCCTGGCGGTGGCCTTGCCGCTGGCCTATTTCACGGACCGGGCGCTGCAACGCCTGCCGGACTCGGTGCCGATCGCGTTCACGGCGGGAACGTGGTTGACGACAGCGGCGACGTTGTTGGTAACGGCGGTGGTGGGAACGGTATTTTCCGGGCGGCGGGTTATCACGACGGACCCGATCATCGCGCTCGGGCAGCAGCAATGACCGTCCTCAAGGTCGAGGCACTGGAAAAGACGTACGGAAGCGGCGACCAGGCGGTGCGGGCGGTGCGGTCGGTCACGTTCAGCGCGCAACCGGGCGAGTTTCT
>JANMTH010000310.1:0-4941 GCA_031390305.1 Thermoflexaceae bacterium | reverse complement strand
CTCGGCGTCGTCAAGGGGATGGAGCTGATGCTCACGGGTGAGCCGTTCACCGCCGCCGAGGCGGTTGCCTACGGCCTGCTGAACGCGAGCGCGCCAGCGGAGGAACTCGACGCCGCCGTTGGCGGATACATCGAGAAGCTCCGGAAGGGCGGCCCGAAAGCTCTGGCGGCGACGAAGGCGCTGGTCCGCGAAGTGCCGGAGATGCCGGTGGCGGCGGCCTTCGAAGCGATGGCCCGGCGGTCGGCGGAGCTTTTCGCCTCCTCGGAAGCGCTGGAGGGGATGAGCGCCTTCGCCGAGCGTCGGGACCCGCGGTGGGTGTGAGGCGAGTTCTGAAGTTCTGAGTGCTGAGTGCTGAGCTGGAGCGAACGCGGTGGCGGGTGCATTGTGGGCCCATTCACGCCCCGGCGCGCGGCAGGATGGAGAACGAGATGGATTTCGAGCTCACGGAAGCGCAGCAACAGATCCGGGTGCAGGCGCGCGCCCTCGCCGCGCGGTTCGATGACGCCTACTGGCGCCGCTGTGACAAAGCCCACGAGTTCCCATGGGACTTCTACCAGGCGTTCGCCGACGGGGGCTGGTTGGGTGTCGCGATTCCGCCCGAGTATGGCGGCGCCGGCCTCGGGATCACGGAGGCCTCGATTCTCCTCGAAGAGGTCTCGGCTTCGGGCGCGGCGATGAACGGGGCGACGGCCCTCCACCTCACGATCTTCGGTCTGAACCCCGTCGTCCGCCACGGCAGCGCCGAACTGAAGCAGCGAATCCTCCCGGAGGCCGCTGCCGGCCGCCTCCACGTCGCATTTGGCGTGACCGAACCGAACGCCGGCTCCGACACGCCTTCGATCACGACGTTCGCCCGGCGAGACGGCGACAACTTCCTCGTCCGCGGGCAGAAGGTCTGGACATCGAAGGCCCAGGAGTCGTCGAAGGTCCTCCTCCTCGCCCGGACGACGCCGCTGGAGGAGTGCGCGAAGCGAACCGATGGGATGACCCTCTTCCTGGCCAACCTCGACCCGCAATACGTGACCATTCGCGAGATCGAAAAGCTGGGACGCCACGCCGTCGATTCGAACGAGGTGTTTTACGACGACCTGCCCGTCGATGCGCGGGACGTGGTCGGCGAAGTCGGCCGGGGGTTCCAGCATCTCTTAGATGGCCTAAACCCGGAGCGGATCCTGGTCGCCGCCGAGGCCCTGGGTACCGGCCGGGTGGCGTTACGCCGGGCGACCACGTACGCCAAGGAACGGGTCGTCTTCGGGCGTCCGATCGGGCAGAACCAGGGGATCCAGTTTCCCCTGGCCGATTCGCACGCGAAGCTGGCGGCGGCCGAACTGATGATCCGCAAGGCATCGTGGTTGTACGACCGCGGCCAGCCCTGCGGGGCCGAAGCGAACATGGCGAAGTACCTTGCGGCGGAGTGGGGCTTCGAAGCGGCGGACCGGGCGTTGCAGACGCTGGGCGGCTTCGGCTACGCGCGCGAGTTCGATGTCGAGCGCTACTGGCGGGAGGTGCGCGTGATGAAGATCGCTCCGATCACGCAGGAGATGGTGCTGAACTTCATCGGCCAGCACGAACTGGGGCTGCCGCGGAGCTATTGATGGTGGCGGAGGTCTAGCGTACGGAACGTCTTTTCTTGCCCTGGAATCACAACAAGAGTGTTGAACGCAGATTCGGACCGAGGTAGGTCGCACGCCGGGACATTGTAAGGAAGAGCTGGTTCAAACTCGTTGGTGGCCTGACGGCAACCATTGACTCGGGGGTAGCCTTCGCCAAGCCGTTCAGAGCCCGGGCCAGGCGGTGCGGACGCCCGCCCCGGTACATCATTGCGTCGATCGTACATACGTATTCCTGAGACTCATCGTTCTTGCCCCGCAGCGGCGAAGTTACCCACGGCTGAGCGTCAGCCGATGCCATCCGACCGGCAACGGCCAAGGCCTCACGTACGCAGACCCATTCGTCCCTCGGCGACATTCGAGGGCGTCGCCGGGATGTTTCCCGGCGAATGCTGGCATACTGAGATCGGCAGCTGGCCTCCGCTAGGCGGGGCTCGCCGCCACGAGGCTTAGTGCGATCAGAAGATCAACACCAAGATAATGACAAGGACCACAAGTCCTACGAGTCCTCCCCCGATATACATGGCTACCTCCTTTGCTTTTAGGTGGGGCCGCCCGTGAAAGGCGGCCCCCCGCCGAACACCGTCTCGATTAAGCTCCGGTGTACTTTTCCGGCTGCGGCTTGTCGGCCGGCCGCTCAGGCTGGGCGTCGCCGGGCCGTTCCTCAGCGCGCTGCGGCGCTTCGCCACGGTCTCCGGCGGCCGCCCCGCCGGTGAACTGGCCCTGGTTCGGGTTCGTCGGTTCGGCCGGCTGTGCGGGGCGCTGCCCCTGCGGCTGATTCGGCTGGCCGGGCTGTGGCTGCCGGTTCGGATCCTGCGGGGCGTCGGTCCTTTGATTGGGCTGAGTCATTTTCAGTTCTCCTTCGTTGTGTGAAGCTCTGCGCTGCGCCATACCACCGTACCGAACGCGACATCACAGGCGGGTCGATAAAAGCGCCGAGGGGCTTGCGAAAACATCGCGAACGGTTCCACCTCCGCCTGCGACTCACATGATGTTCAGTAGCGATGCAACGGTAGTGCAACGGGTGCGGCCCTTCGCTTGATCCGCTCGCAACGAACGCCATCGTAACCTCGGTCCATCACTCCAGAGGAGCAAATCATGTCCACCAAATTGGCAGACCGTGTGGGAGTCAAAACTTCAGGACCCGTCCCGCATGATGCGAACATACCTGCGCACCACTGGCTCATCGAAGAAGCGAACGGTCCGGTGAGCGTTGGCGTATGTAAAGTTTGCGGCGCTTTCCGCCAGTTCAAGACCTGGCTTCCGGAGACAGACTTCACCACGCGGAGCGAGCACGAGTTCGCCGCCTAAGACTGGGACTCTCCGTCCCGGGCTCACGCGTTCGGTGACAACCGGAAACCATCCCGCCACCCCGGGGCCAGCGAACGAAGCGAGGGGCCGCCAGAGTTCTGGCGGCCCCTCGCTCTCCTGGACTGACTACCGGCTACTGACTACCGGACACTGTCGCTAGAACTCCATGATCGCGCGGCCGAAGATCTTGCCGCTCTGCAGGTCGTTCGTCGAATCGTTGATCTGGTCGAGCGTGTAGCGCGCCGTGACCATCGCGTCGAGGTCCAGATCGCCTTCAGCGTACCAGCGAAGGAACATCGGGAAGTCCCGTTCCGGCCGGCACGATCCGCCGATGCTGCCGATGTACTTCTTTTCGTTCACCAGCAGGTCCATCGCGTTCAGCTCCACCGGCGTCTGGGGAACGCCAACGAGCACCGCCATCCCGCCCGTCGACTTGCCCAGGACACCTGGGCGCACCGAGGGAAGGATCTGTTCCATCGTGATCCGCACGCCGATACAGTCGAAGGCAAAGTCCACACCGCGCGATGGCTGGCCGAAGATGTTGAAGTCCCCTTCGTGCGGCGTCAGCGCCAGAACCTGCTCCACCGCGTCGCCATTGCGCGCGTTCACCCCGTGGGTGGCGCCGAACTTCTTCGCGAACTCGAGCTTCGTCTCATCGAGATCGACGGCGATGATCGGGTAGGCATCGACAACGGCCGCCGCCGCAATCGCCGAAAGGCCGACGCCACCAACGCCGAAGACGGCGACGCTTTCGCCCTTCTTCACGCCGGCCGTGTGGTACACGGCGCCCGAACCCGTCATCACGGCGCAGCCGATAATCGAGGTCACGTCACGCTTGATGTCCGAAGGCACCTTCACGACGTACTGCTCGTCGGCGATCGTGTTGTCGGCCCAGGTGAAGCAGCCGTTCATCATCACCGAGACGCCGCCTTCCAGCTCGATCGGAATGGGCTCCGGACGCCGCGTCGCGTTTTCGCCATCGCGCGGCACCCAGGTCACCATCACGGTGTCCCCCTCCTTCACATGGGTGACCTTGCTCCCCCTGGCGATCACCACGCCGGTCGATTCGTGGCCGAGGATCTGGGCCGTTCCGCTCCGAGGAGCGTGCATCTGGTGCAGCTGGGAATGGCAGATGCCGCTGGCATACTGCTTCACGACCACGGCGTAGGGGCCGGGATCGGGCAGCTTGATCTCGTGGATCTGAAGCGGTCCCGGCTCGCCGGGGACAACGACAACGCGTGCGGATGTAGGCATGGAAGAGACCTCCTTCAAAGTCCCCGGATTCTAACCGCAAACCGACCCGTTCGTGCGCGCTTTTCGCGAATGTCACACAAATAGCTAGCCCGGCGCTCATCGAAGGGCCATCGCCGGCCGCCTTCCGTCTCAGTTCGCCCTCAGGCGCTCATCACCCTGGCGATGGGCTTGCCGGAGGTGGGGGAGGAAGTTCCTTCTCCTCCGCCGCGTACAGGGCGACCACCTCGTCGACAATCCCACAGAGCTCGGTGAACACCGCCACCTCGTCGTCCCCGTGACATCCCCCGTAGAGCAAGCCCGGGGCGCTGCCCACGTAACACCCGTCTTCCGGCGACCACTCGACGACCTTTGCATACGCGTCGGAGGGCTTCATTCCTGCCTGGCATCGAAAATCGCAAGCCGCACGGCTCGCTGCTGGTAGGGCTTTGCGTCGCTCGCCAGAGCGGTGGCCATTGTAGCTCGACCTCCACGCGGGAGCGGGTTCCGCGGTCGTGCAAGGCGCCAGCACTCAGCACTCAGCACTCAGCACTCATGTATGCTCGGTGGATGGTCGAGTCCGCCGCCACCGACCGCGCCGTTGCACTCATTCGCGAACTCGAAGCGCTACGCACCACCGCCCCCGAAGTGCCCGCCGCCCGCGACCGCCTCCTCGCCCGCGCTTTCGACACAGGCCTGGCCGTCGTGGCGGGCGCGGTCCTGTTCATGGTTGCCAACCTGATCGCCCTCGGCCTCACGGGCTCTCGAGTCGAAGGCCAGCCGGCTGACG
>JANMTH010000309.1:0-3645 GCA_031390305.1 Thermoflexaceae bacterium | reverse complement strand
CTTCTTCGCCCAGGCCGACGAGGAGGCGGGAAGCGAGTTCGGGATGCGCTGGATCATCCGTAACCATCCCGAATCGCTGGACGCGGAGTTCGTGATCAACGAAGGCGGTGGCGGGACGACGGAGCTCTTCGGCGTTCAGCGTCCGGTCTACAGCATCGCGGTCTCCGAAAAAGGGCCGCTCTGGCTCCGAATCGTGACCGAGGGCGCGCCCGGACACGGCTCGATGCCTCACGATGACAACGCTCTCGACCGTCTCGTCCGCGCCCTCCACCGCATCCAAACCTGGGAACGCCCGATGACCGTCGCGCCCGTCCTCACGGAATATTTCGGGCGGCTGAACCGCGCCGGCGTCTACAAGGGCGAACCTACGGTCGATGCGCTTCGCGAAGCGGCGGCCAAGGACATCCACATTCGGGCGATGCTGATGGACACGATCAGCGCGACCACTGCGACATCCGGGATCAAGCACAACGTGATCCCCGCGCGGGCCGAGGCGACGCTCGACTGCCGCCTCCTCCCGGGCGTCGATCCGGATGAATTTCAGGCCGCGATGGAAGCCATCGTCGATGACCCGAAGGTGCGCTTCGAACGCGTCCACGTCCGCTCCTCCGACCCCAGCGAGACGGACACGGAGCTGTTCCGCGTGATCGAAGAGGTGATCCACGACCACCTGGAGGACGCTGTCGTCGTCCCTGGGATGACCGTCGGCTTCACCGACAGCAGCGAACTGCGGAACCGCGGGCAGATCTCGTACGGGTTCTCGGGCGGGCTGAACGAACCAGCCTTGATGCGCACCTTTCACGGCCACAACGAACGGGTGAGCATCGAAAGCTTCATGCTGAACTGCCAGATGGTCTTCGAAGTCACCCGGCGGATGTGTGCGCTATGATTGGTGGCGGTATGCCTCGCTCACCCGCATGACGCTCCAGAAACCGGGCACGCGCCCCTCCTGACCGGGTAACGGCTGTTCCATCGTTCCGAACAACCAGCACTCCCGGAGGTTCCCCGTGCGTCTCTATTCCGAACTAGCCCCCTGGTTCCACCTGCTCACCCATCCCAAGGATTACGCCGAAGAGGCGGCCGACTACACGCGGCTCATTCAGGAAGCGGTGCCCGGGGCGGCCACGCTGCTCGAGCTCGGTTCGGGGGGCGGTAACAACGCTTCACACATGAAGCGGCACTTCACCTGCACCTTGACGGACCTTTCGCCCGATATGCTCGCTATCAGCCGCGGTCTGAACCCGGACTGCGACCATATTCAGGGCGACATGCGCACCTTGCGCCTCGGCCGCGAGTTCGACGCCGTCTTCATCCACGACGCGATCGACTACATCCTTACGCTCGAAGACCTGGCGCGGACGGCCGCCACGGCGTTCGTCCACACGAGACCGGGCGGCATCGCTCTTCTCGTCCCCGATTGCACGCGGGAGACGTTCGCGCCAGGGGCCGACCACGGCGGACACGACGGCGACGACGGCCGCGCGCTCCGCTACCTCGACTGGACGCTCGACCTTGAGCCGGGCGCGACGACGACGGAGATGCACTTCGCGATCCTCGTCAAGGACAGCGAGGGCGTGCGTATCGAGCACGATGTCCACACCTTCGCCGTCTTCACCCGCGCTGAGTGGGTGAGCGTCCTCGAAGGCGCTGGCTTCGCGGTCGAATCGCCAGTCCTCGACCCCGAAGTTCACGAGGAACAGGTCGCCTTCCTCTGCCGCCGGCCGGGCTAGTCCCGGTGCAACTTTAACTCGAGAGAAGGTCGCCCGGCGGCGGCCCTCACCCCCCGGGTAGGGATTCTGCCTCTCCCGACTCCTGCGTCGCGGGCGAGGGGGAGCAAGAGCGCTGGGCGAGGGCAGAACCAGATCCTCGTGGCGCGGATCTGGTCGCGCGGGTTTTAGCGAGGGGCACGAACGCGGGGGCTACGGACGCTGTTCCGTGGCCCTCCACGCTCCATGCATGGCGTGATCGCGGCTTCCGCCGGCGCGCGGGCGACGATCAGGCCACGGCCATCGTGGCGAAACGCCGCGCCAGCGCTTCCACCGCATCACCGTAGGCCAGGGGGCTCAGCGTTTCGTCATCCATCCCTTCGGCGAGCGCCGGCAGGACGGCGAGGAAGGCCTGGAGGCGCCGCGCCTCCCGCGCGACCCAGATCGCGGGCGCCTTGCCTTCGGCCAACATCGCCGTCAGTTCGGCCGGGGTGTAGAACCCGGCCTGGCGCACGTAGCCGAAGGTGGCGAAGAGCTGGGCCGCGCGCGGGTCTGGGAGGCTGCCGTGGGCGCCGGTGTCGCGCATCTCCGGGTAGCGGCGCCAGCCATCACGGGCCATCGCCTCGGCCGCCGCGAACGCCACAACCGCCCGCTCCAGATCGAGGACCTCCTCGCCCGGTGCAGCCGGCTCCAGGAGCAGCCTGGCCGCGAGGGCCGCGAGTTCATCGAGCGGCTGCCCGTTCTGTCGTGCGAGGGCCAACGTTTCGCCGATCCGCATGGCCCCAGTATCCCGGCCCGCCCGGCCTTCCGCCATCAGCCGCCGGCGATCGCCCGGGCGCGGGCGAAGACGGCATCGAACATCGGCCGGGTGAGCCTTCCCGTGAACGTGTTATGTTGACTTGGGTGGTACGAACAGACCACGTTCAGGCCCGATGGCAGCACAGCTTCCACGCCGTGCCCGAACTTCGGCCGGGACCGCAGCCCGGCTACACGCGCTACGGCTTCGTAGGCGAACGCGCCAAGGGGGACGACCACCTTGAGATTCAGGAGGAGGGCGAGTTCTCGTTCGAAGAACGGCTGGCAGGCGTCGCGTTCGGCCGGCAGCGGCTTGTTTTCCGGCGGCGCGCAACGGACGGCGGCCGATACATAGGCGCCAGCCAGCTCCAAACCGTCATCGACCCGCATACTCGCCGCCTGGTTGGCGAAGCCGGCGCGGAAGAGCGCGCTATAGAGCCAGTCGCCTGAATTGTCGCCGGTGAACACCCGCCCGGTGCGGTTTCCGCCGTGGGCGGCTGGCGCGAGGCCGACCACGAGGAGTGTCGCCTCGGGGTCACCGAATCCCGGGACGGGCCGCGCCCAGTACTCCCAATCGCGGTAGGCGGCGCGTTTTTCGCGGCCAACGCGCTCCCGCCACTCAACCAGCCGAGGGCAGAGGCGGCAGGCGCAGATCTCCTCGCGGAGGCGTTCCAGCGAATCCATGCGGTGCAGCCTACCGCCGCCAGAGCCAACCTGACACAAGCGGCCCGGGCGCGTTACAGTCACCGGCACTCTCCGAACCAGGGGCGGCCATGGATGCCCTCGAAGGACTGACAGTCCTCGACTTCACCGGCCATATCGCCGGACCGTACGCCACCAAGCTCCTGGCCGACCTCGGCGCCCGCGTGATCAAGGTCGAACGCCCCGGCGGCGACGTGGTGCGAGGCCTGGCGCCGTTCCTCGGCGACACGCCCGGGATCGACAGGAGCGGAACCTACCAGTTTCTGAACACGAACAAGGAATCCGTCGTCCTCGACCTGAAGCAGGCGGGCGCCGACGGGGTGGTCGAGGCGCTCGTTCGAGTAAGCGACCTCGTTGTCACCGCTTCGCCGCCCGCCGTGGCCGAGCGGCTTGGCCTCGGTTACGAACGTCTTTCGGCGGTCAAGCAGATCCCGGTCCTGGA
>JANMTH010000288.1:0-3474 GCA_031390305.1 Thermoflexaceae bacterium | reverse complement strand
GGGCTGGTGAACACGATGGTATTCACCCACCTCCCTTCGAACGCGCTCCTGATCGGCGTCGCCTTCGCGCCGACGGCCTGGGTGGCGGTCGTGTTCCTGCTGTTGCGGTCGCTGCTTTCGCAGATGGATGTTCCGCCCCGGCAGGCGCTGGTGATGTCGGTCGTCGAGCCCGATGAACGCGCCGCGGCCGCCGCCTACACGGGGCTGACGCGCAGTCTCGCTTCGACGGGAGGGCCGTCGCTCGGCGGCGCGCTGATGAGCGTGTGGGCGGGTGCGCCCTTCCTCGCCTGCGGCGTCCTGAAGAGCGTCTACGATGTCGCCCTCTTCGCGCGCTTCCGCCGTGTGGAGCCGGGCGACGATTGAGGAGGAGCGAGCCTCAAGCCCACCTCGCTCCAGCCGGTAGCGAGCAACGGCGGCGGCCGCCTACCGCCGCGCCGGTCCGTCAGTCATCGCGGCGCCCAACGGTCACTTCACCGGCTGATCGCAGTACGCCCCGGCCGTTATGGCGAGATGGGCCTGAAGGAGCTCAGACCAGACATAAAACACCGTAGCCCGCTCGGCGCACTGTTGAGTGTCGTAGATCGCATAGCCGTTTTCGAAGTCCATGCGGTGGAGCCCATCGCCCACCGGGCGGCTTTCGCCGAGCGGGAACCCCATGAAGTAGAGGCCGTCGTGGTGCTCGGTGTCCCAGGGATTGGTGTAGGGACCGAGGATTCCGCGCGACATAAAGATGGGATCGCGCCCGGCCACGACGAAGATGGCAGCTTCGCTGCCCTCGTCCGGCGCCCTCGAGAAGGTCTGGATCCGTCCCGTCCGAACGGTCCCTTCGAAGTCGAGGACGGCGCAGTCGTACCAGCCGGGGCGCTCCTCACCGACGCAGCCGCCCGTCCAGCCGCCTCCCGGCGTCCAGAAGCGTATCGGCGCGGCGGAGCCAATCGTCTCCCACCCCAGGTCCGCCGCCTTCTTCGCGATCGCGGGATCGTAGGCGAACGTTGGCGGCGCTCCGTAGCCGGCAGAGAGGGTCTTCGAAACGGCCCTCAGCTCTTCACCTCGATGGGGGATGGCGTCCAGCCCTTCGATCGTGAGCGGCGCCGAAGTCAGGCTCGTCCTTGTCGTGTTGCGCTGGAAGTGGAGGTGATCGCCGAAGTCGCCGGCGTTCGTGCCCGTGGTACCCGTGTACGTGATGTGCCGGCCCTGGGGGACGAAGACCGTCGCGCCGGGCGCCGAAGAGAGGTAGCAGCCGTCGGCGTGGGCGTAGAGGTCGCTGTCTTCGCCGTGGACGACGCGGACTACCCATCCGAGCCCGGTCCCCGAAAGACGCCAGTCTTCGCACCGGGCCGTGCCTTCGCGAGCTGCCCACACTGGTGCCTGCCGCACGCTCGCGAAGTCCAAGGCGTACTGGAGTCCGCCGCCGGTGCGGTGCGAATCGAGCGGTCCGGAACCGCCGTTCTCCTGGCCCTGGGAGATGGTCCACTCCTCGCCGTAGGTCCAGGGCCAACGGTATTCCCCACCCGGCGCCTTCTGTTGAGCCGTCGTCACGCCGAAGGCCACGGCGGCGGCCGCGGCGAAGGAGACGAGGCAGACGGCCAGGGGTAGCGCGAAGCGGCTCACGGTCCCGTCACCCGCAGGCTCTCGATCACGCCGATGAAATCGATGACCAGGCGCGGCGCCAACGGCCGCGAAGCGCCTCCGGAGACGATGACATACCGCCCGTCGGGCAGGTGGCCCTGGTACGAGACGGTAATCGCCGGCGGCCGGACGCTCATCGCTTCCCAGTAGCTCAGCGTGAGTTCCGGGAAGGCGGCGGGCACGAGGCGCAGGCTCCCGGCGATCGTGCCTCGCGGTTGGATGATGGTTACCTTCTCGCCTGGTCCCGAAGCGGGGTAGAGGTCCACCGTGAGCCATGCCTTCCCGCCGGCCGTGCCGCTGTAGGCGTCGAGGTCGTAGCTGGAGACGCGGAGCGTGGCGATCTCGCCGTCTCCGTCGATGACGCTGGCGCGCATTAGCCGCGCATAGTACGAGGGCGGGATGAGGGCCGAGAGCGGGAAGCCAGCGAAGGAGGCCGCGATCCAGCCACCTGTCCTGACCTCGCCCAGGAGTGCCGCAAGCTCGCCGGGGAGCACTTCCCCGGGCTCGGGAGGTGGCGGCGTGTCTTCTGGTGGCGCCGCCGTCCCAACCGGGGCCGGGGTGGCCGATGCTGGCGGAGTTGCCGTGGCGGTTGGCGGCGCCTGGGTCACGGTTGTCGTAGTTGTTGCCGTCGCCGTTGCGGCAGGCTGCGTTGGCGAGGGCGCTGGGCTCGTCGATGGGCCGGGCGTGGTCGTTGGCGTTGGCGTGGCCGTCGGCGTCGCGGCCTCGACGGAGGTGGTCACGGAGCCGGGGATTTCGGTCGCCGCCGCGACCGTGGCGTCGGCAACCGGGGTAATGCGATGCTCCCAGATCGTCGCGGGCTGGTTGGGCCGGTGGGCCGCCGCAACCGCCGCCGGGGCCGTCCGCTGTTGCTGCAAGGCGATGCTGAGGCCGGCCCCGCCGATCGCTCCCGCAACCGCGGCGGCCCCCGCCAGCCATCCCAGTGTCCGCCGCCGTCCCATCCCCATCCCCTTCACCGCCGCGCTCAGCGGGCGCATCCCTTCGCGGCACGGCCACCGCGCGTCCACCGAGTGTCGGGCCTCGGTGGGCGTTTCGCAATGAAAGATCTGACAAAGATCGGCCCGATTCTCAGACGCTACTGTTTCGCCCAGCGAGCCTTGATCGCGGCGACGCCTTCGGCTGGCGCGGCGCCGAAGAAGCCGAGCATCTCCAACGCGAGCGAGTAGTCGAACGAAGTCAGCCCGCCCAGCCGGATCCACTGATTGAGTGCTCGCTTCGTGAAACGGAGGGCCGGCTGCGGACCGTCGGCCAGCCGCCGCGCGATCTCCATCGCCGTCGTACGGACTTCGCCCTGGGGAACGCAGCGGCTTACGAGGCCGATCCGCTCAGCTTCCCTTCCATCAATGAAGTCACCGGTCAGGAGGTAGTACTTCGCCTTTGCCATGCCACAGAGCAGTGGCCAGACGATGCATGCGTGGTCGCCAGCGGCCACGCCGAGGCGGAGGTGTCCGTCGGTCAGCCGCGATTCCTCGCCGATCACGGAGATATCGGCCAGGAGGGCCACGGCAAGGCCAGCGCCCACGGCCACACCGTTGATCGCGGAGATGATGATCTTGTCGCAGTTCACCATCGTGTAAACGAGCTGTTCGGCCTCCTTCATCAGGCCGACGATCGCCTCGAAGCGTTCTTCGGCCGGGAGCGCGGCCCGCTCCTCCAGGTCGTTCAGGTCGCCACCCGCCGAAAAAGCGCGGTCGCCAGCGCCGGTCACGACGGCGACGATCAGGGGCTTCTGGCCCATCACCTCCATTCGGCCGGGGACACGGGTAAACGCCACGCCATCGATGATCGCCTGTTCCGGGATGTCGTGGCCGCGGCCCCGGAGCGCTT
>JANMTH010000287.1:0-5105 GCA_031390305.1 Thermoflexaceae bacterium | reverse complement strand
GCCAGCGACGAAGACGTTCGCGGGCTTGAGGTCGCGGTGGACCACGCCCGCCTTGTGCATGAAGGCCAGCGCCCGGGAGATGTCCCGGCCGACGGCGAGCGTCCGTTCGACCGCCAGCGGCCCGCGCGTGAGCAGCTCGGCGAGGTCGCCGCCGGTCATGTACTCCTCGACGAGGAAGGGCTGACCACCGTCGTCGCTGATATCGAAGATGGTGACGAGCTGGGGATGCGCGCCCATCCTCGCCATCGCCCGGGCCTCGCGGGTGACGCGCTCCCGCCCGACCGCGTCGAGCCCTTCGACGCGGAGGACGGCGATGGCGACCTCGCGGTCGAGGGTCGTGTCGCGGGCGAGGTAGACCTGCTTGCGCCCACCCGCGCCGAGGAGGCGGGAGACGCGGTAGCGGCCGCCGCCGAAGGCCGCGGGAAGCGGCTGGACGGTCCGGGCCGCGCGCTCCGCGGATGCGGCGGGCTCGGATTGGGGACCGCCCGTACGGACGGCACCGTTGGCTTCGGCCATCTTCAGGAAGGAGAGGGCGTCCTCGTTGGCCTCGTCGATCGCGAGGACGGCACGGGCGCTGGCGGCGACAGCTCCCCAGTCGTGAGCGGTCACCGCTTCGTCGGCCTGGTCGAGGAGTGCGTCGATTCGCCGCTGCATTCGTTCGCTTGGCATGGTGGACGCATCTTAGGCGGCGCGCCGAACCCGCGCATGCGAACCGGCCGAACAACCTCGGTTCCGGGCGACGAACTGAGGTCCCGGTCCCGTCTCAGACGACGGCGCGTAAGCGGCGTTTGGCACGTAGAATGCCCCCGGTCCCACTACGATCGGAGGCTCCCCATGCAGTTCGGCGTCCACCTTCCCCAGCTCGGCCACGGCGCGGACCGCGCCAACCTCGCCCGCTTCGCCCGCCGCGCCGAGGAACTCGGCTACCATTCCGGCTGGGTGAGCGACCACATCGCCTGGCCCGCGGCCTTCGAATCGAAGTACCCCTACAGCGACAACGGCGACTTCCCGGCGCCGAACAACATGCCCTGGCTCGACCCTATCGGGACGCTGATCTTCGCCGCCGCCCATACCGAGCGGCTTCGCCTGGGCACCACCGTCCTGATCCTTGGGTACCGGCCGCCGGTGCAGACGGCGAAGCTGCTGGCCACCCTCGACGTGCTCTCCGAGGGCCGGACGATCCTCGGCGTGGGTGTCGGCTGGATGAAGGAGGAGTTCGATGTCCTTGGCATGCCGTTCGACCACCGTGGGCAGCGTGGCGATGAACAGATCGAGGCGTTCGAGCAGCTCTTCACGCAGCCCACGCCCGAGTATGCGGGCCGCTTCTACGCGTTCCCGCCGATAGGCTTCAACCCCAAGCCGCCGCAGGGACACATCCCCATCTGGGTCGGTGGCGATAGCGAGCCGGCCTTTCGCCGCGTCGCGAAGTACGGCGATTGCTTCCACGCCGCCTTCACGCCGCTGCCGCTCCTGAAGGAGCAGTGGGCGCGGGTCCGCGAGCTGACGGCGGCCGAGGGGCGCGACCCGGACGCGATCGAGTTCTCCGTTCGCCTCTTCGCGGACTTCGAAGGCGGCCGTACCGACCCGGCGAAGACGATCGCCGGGGACGCGGACCGGCTCGTCGAGCAGATTGGGCTGTATCGTGAGGCGGGCGTGACTCACATGCTGCTCGAATTCGTGAGCCATGGCGGCGTCGGCGGGCGCGAAGACGCAATGGCGCGTTTCGCCGGCGAAGTCATGCCGCGGGTGTGAGCTACTAAGACGTGGCGAACCACGAAGGCACGAAGACCACGAAGTTTACGAAGTGACATAATTGTCGGCGCCTTCGTGGTTCCCGCCCCTACAATGCCGCCCACACGGAGGTGCGCCCCAATGCACGACCCGATCGCCGACCGCCTCGCCGTCCAGGACGTGATGACCCGCTACGCCAACGGCGTCGATACCCGCGACCTCGACCTCTACGCAAGCGCGTTCACTCCCGGTGTCGTGGTCTCCGGTTTCGGCGGGGCCGAGGTCATCGAGGGGCGTGAGGCGTGGGTTGACTACGTTCGGAAGGCGCTGGAACGGTTCGGGGTGACCCAACACCTGATGGGCAACTACGTCGTTGAACTGCGCGGCGATGAGGCGACGATGCGGACCTACGTCCAGGCGACGCACGTCCTGGCCGACGACCCGAAATCGACGCTTACCCTCTGGGCGACCTACCACGACGAACTCGTTCGCGATGGCGCAGTCTGGCGCATTCGCGACCATCGCCTCGAACCCGCCCACACGCAGGTCCGCCGCTCCGAGTAAGCGGCTCCCCCTTCAACAAAAGGTTTCAACGAAAGGTTTCGACATGAGCATCCTCGAACAGTTTCGCCTTGATGGGCAGGTCGCCGTGGTCACCGGCGCGGGCCGCGGGATCGGCCGGGCGATCGCGATCGGTTTCGCCGAAGCCGGCGCCAGCGTCGTGATCGCCGCGCGGCGCGTCAACGAGATCGAAGAGGTGGCGGCGGCCTGCCGGGCGGCGGGCGGGAAGGCGATCGCCCTCCCTACCGACGTGATGGAGCCCGGCGCCATCGACCTCCTCGCCGAGACCGCTGTTCGCGAATTCGGCACCCTGACCACGTGGGTAAGCAACGCCGGCGGCAACCGCGACCGCAAGATGCTCGATCTGGCCGACGTCGAGGAGTCCGAGTGGGACTGGATGATCGACTTCAACCTGAAGACGGCATGGCTCGGGGCACGGGCGGCCATCCGCGTGATGCCGGCGGGCAGCTCGATCCTGAACATCGTCTCTGGCGCCGGCTTGAACGCCGCGCCACGGACGGGCGTCTACGGCGCGGCCAAGGCAGGCGTCGTCAACATGACGATGACCCTCGCCCGCGAACTCGCCCCGAAACGGATTCGCGTCAACGGGATCGCCCCCGGCCCGATCCCGACGGAGCAGTTCCTCGAGACGTTCCCGCTGGAACAGAGCCAGATGGACGCGATGGGGGCGAACCTGCCGACCGGCCGCCTCGGCGTCCCGGAAGACATCGCGACCTGCGCGCTCTGGCTCTGTTCTCCCGCCGGCGCTTGGGTTACGGGCCAGACGATCTCGGTGAACGGCGGCCACGTCCCCGGCTCGATGGCCGTCCGCCATGGAGAACACCAGGGGTAGTGGGCAGGTGGCCGGGACGCCTCACCGCGGGTCGATCGGCGTGATCGTCCCGACGCGGCGCTCCAGCGCCTCCCCAACCTCCAGGCAGAGGTCCTCGCGGAAGCGGTCGCCGATCACTTGAACGCCGACCGGCAGGCCGTTAGCGACGCCCGTCGGCACGCAGACGACGGGGAGGCCGAGCAGGTTCATCGGCGTCACAAAGCGCATCAGGTTGACGATGTCGGCGACCCGGCCCGGCGCCTCCACGTCGTAACCGTGCGCGAACTGGGGCTGGCACCAGGTCGGTCCGACGATGATCGGGTACTCCGCCAGGAACGCCGACCAGGCCCGCGCGATCTCGTGCCGCTGAACCATCAGGGCGACGCCATCGGCGTAGGTCGGCGCCCCGAAGTGCTTTACGAACCCCTCCCAGAAGCCGAACGCCTCGGCTGACATAAGCTGCCGGAAGACTTCACCCTGGAGGCCCAGCTCCCAGGCGAGCCAGCGGCCCCACGTCTCGATCGCCTCTTCGACCATCGGCGGCGCCACCCGTTCAACCGCGTAGCCAGCGGCGGTCAGCTCTTCGCCCGCTTTCTCGACGGAGGCGGCGATCCCGGCATCGGTTGTGCCGCCCGCGGGATTCGTGACGAGCGCGACCTTGAGTGGCCGCGCCGGCGGTGGCCCTTCGAGCGGCGCCGGGAAGGACCACGGGTCACGTGGGTGGGGGCCGGCGAGGATACGCAGGGCGAGGCGGAGGTCGCCGACGGAGCGAGTCATCGGCCCCTGTACGGCCATCATCTGGCCCACGAGCGCCCCGCTCTGCGGCTCGATGCTCGACGCGCTCGGGATCCGCCCGAGGCCAGGCTTGAGCGAGGCGACGCCACAACAGAAGGCGGGGTTGCGTAGCGACCCGCCGATGTCGTTCCCGAGGCCGAGCGGCGTCATCCCGGCGGCAAGGGCGCTGGCATCGCCACCGCTCGAACCGCCGGTCGTTACGCGGGAGTCCCAGGGATTACGGCAAAGGCCGTAGAGCGCGCTATCGGTGTGGACGCGCAGGGCCATGTCTGGCAGGTTGGTGCGGCCAATCGGAATCGCCCCGGCCGCTTTCAGCCGCTCTACCATAGGGTGGTCGAGCGTCGCTATGGCGCCGGCGAGCGCTGGCACGCCGTTCGTCGTGGGCTGGCCCGCCACGTCGATATTGTCCTTAATCGTGAATGGCACACCGTGCAGCGGCGGGAGCGTTTGGCCGGCGGGAGCGTTTGGCCGGCGGCGACGGCGCGGTCCGCCTCGGCGGCGGCCTTCAGGGCGTCGTCCGTGAGGACGACGACGACCGCGTTCAGCGAGGGGTTGACGGTCGCGATCCGGTCGAGGTGCGCCTCGATCACCGCCGTCGAGGTCGTCTCGCCGCGGGCTATCATCGCGGCGAGGTCGCGGGCGTTTCGGGTCCAGAGTTCACCAGCCATCTTCGGGTCCTCTTCAGCGCTCAAGGTGGGCACACTCTACCGCGTACACTGACCGCTACGAAACTCCGGAGCGCGTCGATTGGCCGATCTCGAGCCCGCCAACCTCCTGGGCCTGCGTGCGCGGGTGCTCTTTCTCTACGACGAGCGTGACGATATCACCGGCTTGAACGAACGCGGCGGCGGGCCAGGGCCGCTCGTCTACGTCGGCCGCACGACGGGGTCAGTGGTCGTGCGCTTCGCCCCGGCGATGGTGGCGGAGCGGCGGGCGTCAGTCGCCGCCTTCGTGGCCGGGATTCCGGCCTGGACGCCGGGCCAGCGGGAAGCGGGGACTACGGCCGGGTTGGCCGCCGCCGCCGGGCTGGCGGCCGGTTCGGCGAGCTGGCGAGGCCCGGTGTATCGCTTTCCGCCGCCGATCTTTCCGCCGATGGGCGCCATGCAGCTTTACCCGGCGCACGCCAGCCTGCTCCACCCCGAACTCGCGACTCTGGGCCCCGAGCTGGCGCGGCGGCGTCCCACGT
>JANMTH010000268.1:0-1751 GCA_031390305.1 Thermoflexaceae bacterium | reverse complement strand
TCCGCGAGGTCGTCGCCGCCAGGTCCTTGTAGAGGCTCTCGCTCAGGGAAAGAACGGCGTGCTTCGATGCGTCGTAAATCGCCGTGCCCAGTCCGCCCGTCACGAGCCCCGCCATCGAGGCCGTGTTCACCACGTGTCCCTGTTCGCCGCCCGCCAGCATCCGCGGGACGAACGCCCGTAGCCCGTTCACCACCCCCCAGACGTTCACATCGAACACCCAATCCCAGTCGCGCTGTTCGAATTCCCAGCTGTTCCGTTCGCGGTGGACCACACCCGCGTTGTTGCAGAGCAGGTGCACCGCCCCGAACTCGGCGTAGGCCGCGTCAGCGAGAGCATCGAGGTCCGCCTGGTGGCGCACGTCAGTCACTTTCGCCAGTGTCGCCGCGCCGAGCCCCCGGATCTGGTCTGCCGCTTTAGCCAGCGCGTCGGCTTCGATGTCCGCCAGGACGACGCGCATCCCTTCGCGTGCCGCCCTCTCCGCCAGCCCCAGCCCGATGCCGCTGGCCGACCCCGTGATAACCGCGACCTTGCCGCGAAGCTCCTCCAAGACACACCTCCTGAGTTCCGCGCAGTCTACGGCACACGGCCATTTCCGGCGGCGTGGCCCGGCCCGTTACCCCGGAAAGCGAAAAGACCCGCCTCCCCATAACAGGAAGGCGGGCCGCGCGCATGGGAGATGCAGTCCCAAGCACCCGTAGCCTACGCCGTCGGCCAGCTTGTGCAACTGCCAACGGTCAGCCGCTTCGCCATCACCTACAGCTAGCGGACCGCCTCAGCCACCGGGAGCGCGAAGCCCTCCGTCACGAACCCCGCGTCGTCGCTCGTCAGCGTGTCCCCGGCCCGGAGGATCCGGGCGAGGCCGCCCGTCCGATAGACGGTCACCGTCTCGCGCTTCGGACGCACCACCCATACCCGCGGCACGCCCGCCTCAAGGTAGTGATCGACCTTCTCCATCACTTTCGAATCAAGGTCGTTCGGCGAAACGATCTCCACGGCCAGCGTCGGGATGAAGGGGATGTACCCCTCTTCGGGGATGCCACCCGGGCCCAGCATCGCATTCGAAACGAAGTGCACGTCGGGAGCGCGGACGCGGTCCGGGTCTTGGGCGAGCAGGAAGCCAGCCTCGGTTCCCACCTCACCTTCGTTGTTCGCTTCGGAGAACGCGAGGATGGATGCACCTACGCGGACCTGGCGGGCGCCATGCTTGCCGCTGTCGGCATCTCGATCACCACCCTTCCATCGATGAGTTCCATCTTCCCGCCCTCGAGTGGGTCCTCGATCTCATAGAACTCTTCCGCGGTGAGCAGCCGGTCGGCGACCTGAGGCGATGCCATGCGCCCAGTATACGGGAGCACCAGGCCCCGAGTGGCAAGCCCCGAGCCTGGGCTTGTGCAGGCACTTGCGCTTTCCCAGGCCCCGAAACTGCTTTGCTCCGTCCGTCCCTGACGTTTCCGGCGCGGACGCCTTCGGCCGTTCGGTCGGCCTTTTCCGCCCATCCGGGCCTGCCTCTCGGCTCCGCCGAAGCGCAGACTGGCGCCATGGCCCTCGATGTCAACATCCCCATACCAACCGAGCCAGCCGATTCCGGGCCAACTCTGGAGCGGGCGCTCGGCTTCTGGGAACTCGTTGCCACCGGCGTCGGCATCATCGTCGGCGCTGGAATCTACGTCCTCATCGGCTCCGCCACCGCCGAGGCCGGCTCAGCCGTTTGGCTTGCCTTCATCATGGCCGCCTTCCTCAGCGCCACCACC
>JANMTH010000262.1:0-8797 GCA_031390305.1 Thermoflexaceae bacterium | reverse complement strand
ACACTCAGGCATGTTTCTCCAGACACTGCCCGCATGCCGCCGGGCCCAAGCTAAGCGGGTGATCCTGCACGTCACCTACATGGAACAGCACTACGACACCCCGGTCACCTGTGTTCGGGGCATCCGTGAACTGCTCGCCCTTGGTTGGAACCTGGTAGAGCTGCGGGGCGCTTCGAACGGCCCGCTTCTCGTGGTCTGCAGAAAAGAGATGGATCCATGATGGCCGAAGTTCTGCTCGTCGACGACGAAGCGCCGATCGTCTCCGTCCTTTCGACAACGCTCCGCGCCCACGGGTACGTCGTGCGCACCGCAGCCTCCGCCCAGGACGCGATCCTCGCCCTCACCGAGGCGATTCCCAGCGCGATGCTTCTCGACATCAACCTCCCTGACCTCACCGGCTGGGAACTGTTGCGGCGGCTCTCTCCGCTGGACCGCGCGCGCGTGCCGGTCGTCGTCTTCTCAGCCTCGCCGCTCGCACCGGCGCGCATCGATGAGTTCAAACCGGCCGGTGTGCTCGTAAAGCCATTCCCGATCGACGCGCTCCTGCGCCTGTTGAGCGAAATCGTTAACCCGGCAACGGAGGTCTCTGGTGCCTGATATCGCCTTCCTCGCTGTCGGAATTGGTTCGTTCGCTCTCTTCTATCTGATCCTGACCTTGTTCCGAGAGGTCTAAATGGACATCGAAAACTTCGTCGTCCTCCTCATCGCCATCCTTGCCGGTGCGTACATGCTCTATTGCCTGTTCCGCCCGGAAGACCTGTAGGAGCGCGCAGCCGTGGCAACGCCGGATATCGCCTACCTCACGCTCTTCCTGGTGCTCGTCGTCGTCCTCGCGAAACCACTTGGCCTCTACATGACGGCCGTCTACGAGGGCCGCCGCACCTGGCTCCACCCCGTCCTCCGCCCCGTCGAGCGCGGCATCTACCGCGTCGCCGGCGTAGACGAGACAATCGAGCAGGGTTGGAAGCGTTACGCGACCACGCTGCTCGCCTTCAACCTCTTCGGGTTCCTCGTCCTCTACCTGCTCTTGCGCGCCCAGGGAATCCTGCCGATGAACCCGGAAGACCTTTCGGGCCTCAAGCCAAGCCTTGCCTTCAACACCTCGGTCAGCTTCGTGACCAATACGAACTGGCAATCGTATGGCGGCGAAACCACTCTCAGCTACTTCTCCCAGGTCGCCGGGCTTACCTTCCAGAACTTTGTCTCGGCCGCCGTCGGCATGGCCGTGCTCGTGGCCCTGATCCGCGGGCTGGCCCGCCACTCCGCCTCGACGGTGGGTAACTTCTGGGTCGATCTCACCCGCGGCACGCTCTACATCCTCCTCCCGTTCTCGCTCCTGCTGGCGGTCTTCCTCGTCTCGCAGGGGGTCGTGCAGACCTTCGATTCGTACAGGGAAGTCACCACGCTTGAAGGGCTGCGACAGACGATTGCGGTCGGCCCGGCAGCCTCGCAGGTGGCGATCAAGCAACTCGGCACGAACGGTGGCGGCTTCTTCAACGTGAACTCGGCACACCCCCTCGAAAACCCGAACGAGTGGTCGAACCTGGTCCAGATGCTCTCGATCCTGCTTCTGCCGGCCGGCCTCGTCTA
The DNA here is from genome assembly GCA_031390305.1 of Thermoflexaceae bacterium. Taxonomy (GTDB): domain Bacteria; phylum Chloroflexota; class Dehalococcoidia; order Tepidiformales; family Tepidiformaceae; genus JANMTH01. The sequence continues at coordinate 7,207 of JANMTH010000262.1, read as the reverse complement.
CATGTTCGGGAAGATGGTTGGCTCCCCACGCCACGGCTGGCTTGTACTGGGCGTGATGACCGGGCTCCTGCTCGCGGGCTCGGTCGTCGTGGGGGTCGCTGAACAGTCCGGCACTACCGCCGCGGCCGATCTCGCCATCGCCACCGGAGCCGGCGAGGGCCAGCCCGGCGGCAACATGGAGGGCAAGGAGATCCGGTTCGGGATCGGCGAATCGACGACCTGGGCAGCGGCCACCACCGCCGCCTCCAACGGCTCCGTCAACAGCATGCTCGACAGCTATACGCCACTCGGCGGAATGGTTGCGCTCGTGAACATGCAGACAAGCGAGGTCATCTTCGGCGGGGTCGGCAGCGGCATGTACGGCATGGTGATCTACATCCTCCTCGCCGTCTTTATCGCCGGGCTTATGGTCGGCCGTACGCCTGAGTACCTCGGCAAGAAGATAGAAGCGCGCGAGATGAAGGCGGTCATGGCGGCCGTGCTCTCGTTCGCGTTCGTCCTGCTGGCCTGGACAGCCGTCGGCGCGTGAACGCGTTCGGCACCGATACCACGAACAACAGCGGCCCCCACGGCTTCACGGAGATCCTGTACGCCTTCACCTCAGGCGCTGCGAACAACGGCTCCGCCTTCGCCGGCCTGGGCGCCAATGGCACGTTTTACAACCTCGGTATCGGCATCAGCATGCTTGTCGGCCGCTTCCTCATCATCGTCCTGGTGATGGTCATCGCCGGCACGATGGTGGCCAAGAAGCGCGTCGCCCCCGGCCCGGGGACCTTCCCCGTGGATAGCATCGTCTTCGGTGGCCTGCTCACCGGCGTCATCCTCATCGTGGGCCTCCTCTCCTTCTTCCCCGCGCTCTCGCTCGGGCCAATCGTCGAGCACCTGGCGATGCGCGACGGCACTTCCTACTGAGGGTTAAGTATCGTGGTTGTCACCCCCATCGAAAAACGGCGGAAGGCCGCAACATGGACGCCGCAAGTTGTCCAGCATGCGGTCCTGGATTCGTTCCGGAAACTCGACCCCCGGAGCCTCTGGCGGAACCCCGTGATCTTCATCGTCGAAGCGGGCGCGCTGATCACAACGGTCCTCTCGATTCGCGACCTGGCCAGCGGCGACAGCTTTGACCAGCTTCGGTTCGAGCTCCAAATCTCGCTCTGGCTCTGGTTCACCGTGCTGTTCGCGAACTTCGCCGAGGCGATCGCCGAGGGGCGCGGCAAGGCCCAGGCCGCCAGCCTCCGCCGCACCCGCACGGAGACGCTGGCCCGCCGCGTGAAGCCCGATGGCACGATTGAAGACGTGCCCGGCAGCGAGCTCCGGCGGGGTGACATGGTCCTTGTCGAAGCCGGTCAGCTCGTCCCCGGCGACGGTGATGTCATCGAAGGGGTGGCCTATGTGAACGAAGCCGCCATCACCGGCGAATCCGCCCCGGTACTGAAAGAGCCGGGCACCGACATCCGCAGCTCCGTCACCGGCGGCACGACCGTGGTCAGCGACAGCCTGCGCATCCGCATCACCGCCAATCCCGGCGAAACCTTCCTCGACCGCATGATCTCCCTGGTCGAGGGCGCCTCCCGCGCGAAAACGCCCAACGAGATCGCGCTCAACATCCTCCTCGCCGGGCTGACGTTGATCTTCCTGATTGTCACCGTAACGCTGCAGCCGTTTGCCGTGTACGCGGGCCAGCAGCTGTCAATTGTCGTGCTCGTCGCCCTGCTCGTAACGCTCATCCCGACGACGATCGGCGGTTTGCTTTCCGCCATAGGCATCGCGGGGATGGACCGGCTGGTCCAGCGAAACGTGCTTGCGATGTCCGGGCGCGCCGTGGAGGCCGCCGGCGACATCGACACGCTCCTGCTCGATAAGACCGGGACGATTACCTTCGGCAACCGTATGGCCGCGGAGTTCGTCCCCGTCGAAGGCGTCGAACTGGGACAACTGGTTGCGGCTGCTGTCACAAGCTCCGTGCTCGACACCACGCCGGAAGGCCGGTCCGTGATCGAGCTCGCGCGGAGCGAGGGGTTCGGCAGCATCGTCGAATCCGCGACCAACGCGATCGCTGGCGCGGAATTCCTACCCTTCACGGCCGAGACCCGGATGAGCGGCATCCGCCACAATGGCACGGGGACATACAAGGGGGCTGTCGATGCGGTGGTAGCGGCATCCGGCCGGCCCGCGCCAGCCCCCCTCCAGTCGGCCGTCGAGCGCATCTCTGGCGAAGGCGGCACGCCGCTGGCCGTGCTCGAAGGGACGGAGGTGCTCGGCCTCATCTACCTCAAGGATACCGTCAAGCCGGGCATGCGCGCCCGCTTCGATGAACTACGCAAGATGGGCATCCGTACCGTTATGGTCACCGGCGACAACCCCCTGACAGCCGCCACCATCGCTCGCGAGGCTGGCGTCGATGACTTCATGGCCGAAGCGAAGCCGGAGGACAAGATTCGCCGCATCCGCGAGGAACAGGCGGCCGGCCGTCTGGTCGCCATGACTGGCGACGGAACGAACGATGCGCCCGCGCTCGCCCAGGCCGATGTTGGCGTGGCCATGAACACGGGAACGCAGGCGGCCAAAGAAGCCGGCAACATGGTTGACCTCGACAGCGACCCGACCAAGCTCATCGAGATCGTGGCCATCGGCAAGCAGTTGCTCATGACGCGCGGCGCTCTGACGACCTTCAGCATCTCCAACGACGTGGCGAAGTACTTCGCCATTCTGCCAGCGGCCTTCGTCGTCGCCTATCCCGAGCTGGATTCGCTGAATCTCATGCGCCTGGAAAGCCCGCAGAGCGCTATCCTCTCGGCGGTCATCTTCAACGCCATCATCATCATCGCGCTGGTGCCGCTGGCGCTCCGCGGCGTAGCCTACAGGCCACTCGGGGCGGGAGCGCTGCTGGCGCGAAACGCCGCCATCTACGGCTTCGGCGGCCTGATCGCGCCCTTCGTCGGCATCAAGCTCATCGACCTGGCCGTCAACGCGATCAGGTTGGCGTAGGAGGGACCATGAAGACATCGATGAGAACACTTACGCAAGAGCTCAGGCCGCTGTTCGCGGTCAGCATCGCCCTGATGCTTCTCACTGCCCTCGTGTACCCAATGGTGGTCACCGGCATCGGCCAGGCATTCTTCGACCGCCAGGCCAGCGGAAGCCTCGTTAAAGTCGATGGCCTGACTGTCGGTTCATCGCTCATCGGGCAGGTGTTCGAGGGCGAAGGCTACTTCCACGGCCGGCCTTCCGCCGCCGGCGATGGCTACGACGCCGCCAGCTCCAGCGGCTCCAACCTCGGCCCTACCAGCGACAAGCTCATCAACGGCGTCGAGGACGACCCTTCGACGCCGGACCTGGATGAATCGTTTCCCGGGCTTGCCCAGCGCGCCCTCGCCTACCGCGATGAAAACGGCCTCGCCGCCGACGCCGTGCTGCCCGCCGACGCCGTCACCGCCTCGGGCAGCGGCCTCGACCCGCATATTTCGCCCGCGAACGCACGGCTCCAGGTGCGGCGTGTCGCCGCCGCCCGCGGCGCGTCCGAATCCGACATCGCCGCACTGGTCGACGCCGCCACGGACAACGCCCGCTTCGGGTTCATTGGCGCCGAACGTGTCAACGTCCTCGCACTCAACATCAGCCTCGACAACCGATATCCGCTGGGAGAGTAGCCATGCGTGCCCCTGACGACCCCCGGCCGGACCCTGACACCCTCCTGCGTAAGTTGCGCGAGGGGGAATCCGGCCGCGGGTCGCTCCGCATCTACCTCGGCGCGGCGCCCGGGGTTGGCAAGACGTATGCGATGCTCAACGAAGGTCGGCGCCGGAAATCTCGTGGCGCCGATGTCGTCGTAGGGTTCGTGGAGACCTACAACCGTCCGCTCACCGTCGAGGCGCTCGAAGGGCTGGAGGTGGTCGCTCGCCAACGCATCGACTACCAGGGAGTTGTGCTCGAAGAGATGGATACGGCCGCCATCATCGCTCGCCGGCCACAGGTCGCCCTCGTTGACGAGCTCGCGCACACGAATGCCCCTGGGTCGCCGCATGAAAAACGCTGGCAGGATGTCGATGAGATCCGCGCCGCCGGGATCACCGTCATCAGTACGCTCAACGTCCAGCATCTCGAGAGCCTGAACGACGTCGTCGCCGGCATCACCGGCGTCCGCGTGCGCGAAACCGTCCCCGACCACGTCGTCGATGACGCTGACGAAGTCGAAGTCGTCGATATCTCGCCCGAGGCCCTCCAGGCGCGTATGCGCCACGGCAACATCTACCCGCCGCAACAGGCTCAGCAGGCGCTCGAAGGCTTCTTCCGCAAGGGCAACCTCGTCGCGCTCAGGGAGCTGGTGTTGAAGTGCGTCGCCCGCGAAGTCGAACAACAGCTTCAGACGTACATGCACGAGCACCGTCTCGAAGGCTGGGAGGCGGGCGAACGCGTCCTCGTCCTGCTCGACAACACACCCGCCACAGAGGTGACGATCCGGCGCGCCTGGCGCCTCGCGCACGCCTTCAACGGCGAGCTCATCGCCGCCTACGCCGCGACCTCGCTCAAGGACCAGGGGATGACCCACATTCTTACCGTCGCCCTCGACCTGAACGCCACCATTCGCGAGATCCCCGGTCTTTCGCTGGCCGATGAGCTTGCCGAGCTCGTAACGGCGGAGTGCGTCACGCATATCACGCTCCAGGCGCATCCACAGCGCCGGCTGCGCCTGTTCGTCTCGCCGACGCTCGGCGAACAGCTTCTCGCCCGCCACCCGCACCTCGAGATCCACCTCGTAGCCATCCCTTGAGCGTCGGTCCGAGGGTCCGCCCTATCCGCCCAGGATCTCCGGTGCGTAGGTATCGGCGATGTGTCCCGCCGCGCTCAGCCGCTCGACCTCCTCGTCGCCAAGTCCGAGAACCTCGCGGTAGACGTAGTCGTTGTGTTCGCCGAAGCGGCACGGCGCTGTACGGATGCCCACATCCGATTTCGTGAAGCGGTACGGCGGGTTGCCGAAGTCTGTCTCAGGGTAGTCGGCGGTGGCGGGCAGCCGCTGCCAGGCGCCGGATGCGGCGAGGTGCGGGTCCTCGGCCGCGTCCTTCGCGCTCATCACCGGACCGGCCGTGACGCCAGCGGCCTGGAGGGCCACAAACAGCTCCCGCTCCTCACGGCTCGCCATCCATCCCGCCAGGCGCTCTTCGATCATCTCCTCCTGGAGCGCGCGGCCCGCCGCCGTCGCAAGATCGCCGGTTTCGGCCCACGCCGGCGCGCCGAGGAAACGGACGAGGGCCCGCCACTCGCCGTCCGTTCGGCAGCTGATGGCGATCCAGCGGTTCTCGCCCGCGCAGGGGAAAACGCCGTTGGGAACAAAGCCTTCGATACTGCGGTTCCCGATCGAGCCATGGATCCGCCCGTTCCAGGCCGCATCGATGGCCGACTGGGGGAACATGTGGGCCGACGCTTCCGCCTGGGTAACTTCGATAGTCTGGCCTTCGCCTGTGCGGCGCCGGTGCCGAAGCGCGGCCAACGCCGCCACCGCGCCATGCATGCCCGCGAAGAAATCCCCGGCGTACACCGGGACATTCGTGAACGGCGAACTGTCCGCGTAGCCCCGGAGGATCGTCGAGCCTCCGACGGCGTCCATGTGCGCCCCATACCCCCGCCCTTCGGTGTACTCTCCCGTCCGGCCGAAAGCAGGCATGTGCATGATGATGATGTCCGGCCGCGCGGAGCGGATCGCCTCGTCGCTCAGGCCGAGTTTGTCGAGCGTCCCCAGGGGCAGGTTCTCGACCGTGATGTCGCTGACCGCCAGCAGCTGTTTGACGATCGCCAGCCCTTCCGGCCGGCGGCTATCGACGGTGAACGACTTCTTGTTGCGGAGCACGTGGATGAACGCCGGGCTGTTGTTCCAGGGCCGGGGCCCGGGGTCGCTATCCGGGTGGCCGCCGACCCATGCCGGCAACACCCGCGAGACCTGTGGCGTGAGCCGCGGCGCCGCCGCCCTCGTCATCGGATTGAAGATGAAGGCGTTCTCGACCTTGATGCACTCGGCGCCCATGTCGGCCAGGTACATCGTGGCCGATTGGCCGGCCCAGACGATGGAGAAATCGCAGATACGGACGCCCTGGAGCGGCAGATACTCGTTCACGCGACGACCCCCGTGGCGAATAGCCTGTCGATGACCGCTTCGTCGAGCCCGGCGCCGCTCAGCGTGTTCCGCGTGTGCTCGCCGAGCATCGGGGCAGGCCCGCGAAGGCGCCACGGCGTGCGATCGAGCTGGTAGGGACGGCCAAGCATCGGGAAAGCTCCGAGGACCGCGTGTTCGACCTCGGTCCATGTCCCCCGGCCGCGGAAGACCGGATCGTTGAAGACGTCTTCTCCCGTGTAGAGCGGAGCGACGATCGCGTGTGCGCGGCGGGCGGCCGCCCAGACCTCGGCCCGCGTCCGCGAGAGCATCCACGGGTAGATGACGGCGTCCGCGTCCTCCTTCGCGGCCGGGTCCGCCAGCGTCGCCGGGCTGAGCCAGCGCGGCTCGCGGAGCACCGGGTCGTCGATCATCTCGACGAACCGTGCCCAGTAGGGCCCGGCCGAAGCGGTGACTTCGAGGTACCCATCCGCGCAGGGGTAGATGCCGCCGCCGAGGCCCGCCCCGGCGGCGGGCGGACGGCCGTTCACCCGTCCGCTGAAGCGGTAGGCGAGGATGGCCGAGCTGCGCCGATCGACGGAGTTGATCTGCACATCGAAGAGCGAGAGGTCGACCCGTTGGCCGATTCCGTGCAGCTCATAGGCGTGGACGGCCCCGAGCGCGGCCACCGCGCCCATCGCGCCACACTGGAGCAAGGCCGCCGTGCCGCCGAGCTTCAAGGGTTCGCGGTCGAGGGTGCCGTGGCTCCACATTTCGCCGCCCATGGCGAAGAGCACCGTGTCGGAGAGCGCGTAATCGCGGTACGGCCCGCTCCGGCCGAAGTTCGTGATCTCCAGGACCGGGATCTCCTTGATCGCCGAAAGACGTTCGTAACCGAGTCCAAGCCGCTCCGCCACGGCGGGCGGCGAAGCGGTGACCACGAGGTCGCTTATCCGGACGAGCGCCTCCACCACCCCCTCGGCGCCCGCCCGCTTCAGGTCGAGGACGACCGACTCCTTGTTCGTGTTCAGGAACTGATAGGTTCCACTCCTGTCGATCCCGGGCGTGCCGCCGAGGAACGGCGCCAGGCCTCGCGCCACGTCGCCGCCGGGACGTTCGACC
>JANMTH010000210.1:0-3288 GCA_031390305.1 Thermoflexaceae bacterium | reverse complement strand
CCCTGCGACTGCGTCCTTTCCGAGGCCCAGGACGTGCGTCGCAATCGCCTCGAACGCCTGAGTAACCTCGGCTCGCTCACTCGCTTCACCTTCGCGTCGCTCCAGCGTCTGGGGCGTGGCGGCAACGAACCATCGTTCGGCGAGGCGTTCGACGCCGCCCGGCGGTTCGCCGAGGAGCCCGAGGGCTGGATCGTCTTCACCGGCCCCAGCGGCAGCGGCAAGACGCACCTCGCCGCCGCCATCGCCAACCGCCGCATCGAGCTGGGCGGCCCGGCCCTCTTCATGGTCGCGCCGGACCTCCTCGATCACCTCCGGGCGAGCTATGACGCCGAAGAAGGCGAGCTCGGCTTCGACCAACTCTTCGACCACATCCGCAACGCGCCCCTCCTCCTGCTCGACGACATCGACGCCTCGGCCGGCACCCCCTGGGCGAAGGAGAAGCTCCTCCAGGTGGTGAACCACCGCTACAACACGCGGCTGGCCACCGTCTTCACGACGACGCTTCGCCCGGAAAAGCTCGACGACCGCGTGGCCACGCGCCTGCGCGACGAAGGCCTGAGCCAGGTCGTCACCCTCCACCCGTCTGCCGCTATTGGCTACTGGCAGGTAGGGGGCATGGCCCGCGAGCGGCTGGCGGAGATGCAGTTCAGCGACCTCGACGAGTCGTCCGCGTGGTCGCCGGTCGAGCGCGCTTCGTTCGGCGCGGCGGTCACGGTTGCGCGGGAGTACGCCGAGGACCCGTACGGTTGGCTCGTCCTCCTCGGCGCGAACGGCTGTGGCAAGACGCACCTGGCGGCGGCGATCGCGAACAAGGCGCTCAACCGCGGGCGCTCCGCCTTCTTCGCCGTCGTGCCGGACCTCTTGGACCACCTGCGGAAGTCGTTCCACCCGAACTCCGACGCCCTCTACGACGACATCTTCGAGCAGGTGCGGAACGCCGACCTGCTCGTTCTCGACGACCTGGGGGCGCACAACTCATCGCCCTGGGCCGATGAGAAGCTCTACCAGATCGTGAACTATCGCACGGTCTCGCGGCTGCCCACGGTGGTCACGACGGATATGGACGTGGCCGGGCTGGAGCGCACCCACCCGCGGATCTACGCGCGCATCCTCGACCCCCACGCCGGGCAGAAGGTAGAGATGCTCACGCCCCACTACGCGCTCGGGCGGGCCGCCGGCCGCCGCGAGCCACCACGGCGCGGGCCAGGACGATGACGCCGGATCAGCTCGCGCTCAAGAACCCCGAGGGATGGATGGCGATTGCCGGAAACGCGGCAAGCACCTCCTTGTCGAAGGTGACGAGCGGCACCCCGAGGCTTTCCGCGACTGAAACAAACTCAAGATCGTATGCAGTGACACGATTGGTCGTGGCGAGACGAAGGATGTCTGGTGTTGAGGGGGTGTACTCGCGGCCAGCGATGAGGGCGGCCGCGTCGTCGAAAGCCCGTTGTGCCTCGTCAACTGTGAGTGTCTGACGGCGCACGTACCCGAGCAGAACGTTCCGAAATTCGCTGCGCCAAAGAAGTGGAACGGCACATTCGGTGTCGTGGGCGAGTACTTCGCGGGCGACCCCGCTTTCCGAGCCGGGCACGTGGGCGTAGACAAGGAGCTGCGTATCAACGGTGATCAAGGGCGGTCCGCATCGATCAGCGCTTCGACTTCTTCGGGCGTGGTCCAAACACCCCGCGCGGCCAGTTCGTTCCGATGGCGATCGATGCGCTCCAGGACCGCTCCCGGCTCATCCGTGGTTCCCACGTCCGAGAGTCTGAGGATCGCTTCCTGGTTGAGACTGCGCCGATTACGCAGCGCGAGGGCTTTGAGCGCCTCGTAGACGTCGTCCGGGACATTCTTCAGGGTGAGGGTACGCATCCGGCGCCTCCGAAATGGTTCCGTTTCGCATCCATTCTACCGTCCACCTGGCTCGGCAAACAAACAGTCGCGCCGCCCCCCCGCCCCCGGCCCCCGGCCCTCCACGGCCACTGGGCGGCCGTGTAAGATCGCTCCATGCCCACAACCGCGCCGTTCGACATCGGCTCGTTCATCGATAGCGACCCCAACTGGCACGATGGCTGGCCCTACGTTCGCGGGACGCGGAAGACCGTCGCCAGCGTGGGGCTGATGTACGCCGAAGGTCTTACGGCGGAGGAGATCGCCGAAGAAAAGTCCATGACTCCGCTCCAGGTGTACGCCGCCCTCACCTACTATCTGGCCAACCGGGAGGAGATTGACCGAACAGTCGAGGGGTATGAACGCGAAGCGGGCGAACGGGCGCGGAACTGGCCGACCACCCGGCGTGCATGGTGCCTGCGCCGCTTTACTTCGGTGACGACTCTCAGGTTGGCGGGTGCTGAAGGGCTTTCGACCCCCTACCCCCGCGGCAGCCCCAGGCCACGCGTCGCCACGATGCCGCGCTGCACTTCGCTCGTGCCCCCGGCGATCGTGGCGCTCACGGCCTGCATGTAGCCCATGCTGCTGCGGTTGATCACGTTGCCGTGCATACCAAAGAGGTGCATCGAAAGCGCCGCGATCCGCTGCTGCAATTCGCTCAGGTAGAGCTTGCACATGCTCGCCTCATAGTTCGGGATTAGCCCCTTTACCTGCATACTCACGACGCGGTAGCTGAGCATCCGCGCGACTTCCGCCTCTACCCAGCGGTCGGCGAACTCGACGCGGGCCGAGGCGCGGTCGAAGTTGGCGGGCGAGCCGGCCTTCTTCGCCTGGCGGAGGAGCCCTTCGAGGCCCTTCTTCACGCCGATCGCCGTGCCGATCGAGGAACGCTCGAAGTCGAGGGTCGTCGTCCCTACGTACCAGCCGCGGTTCTCATCGCCCATGCGGTTCTTCACGGGCACGCGGACGTCTTCGAAGAAGACTTCGTTGAAGGTCTGCGTGCCGGCCAGCGTCGTCAGGGGCCGGACGGTGACGCCGGGGCTCCTCATATCGACGAGCAGGTAGGTGATGCCGCGATGCTTCGGTGCATCCGGGTCCGTGCGCACGAGCATGTACATCCAGTCGGCGTACTGCGCGCCCGTCGTCCAGATCTTCTGGCCGTTGACGACGTAGTCGTCGCCATCGCGGACGGCTCGCGTCTGGAGGCTGGCGAGGTCGCTCCCGGCGCCAGGCTCGCTGTATCCCTGGCACCAGATCGTTTCGCCGCGAATGATCCCGCCGAGGAACTCGCTCTTCTGCTCCTCCGTGCCGTGCTCGATGATCGTTGGGCCGATCATCATCACGCCGAAGCCGCCCGAGTTGGCGGGGACGCCGGCCTCGCCGAACTCCTCGTTCATGATG
>JANMTH010000184.1:0-8926 GCA_031390305.1 Thermoflexaceae bacterium | reverse complement strand
CGGCAGCATGTGCGAACAGGTCGGCGTCTCCTGGATGCTCGACACCATCGGCGATACCCGCGTCGTCAAGCACGGCGGCGCCACCAACGGCTTCCTCTCGTCGTTCGACCTGCTCCCAGACCGCGGTTTCGGCTGCACCGTGCTTACGAACAGCGATAGCGGCCGCGAACTCCGTCAGACCGTCCTCGAAGCGCTCCGCCTCCACTTCACCGGCGTCGGTGTCCCGGAGGTCGTCCCCGCCGCCAGCCAGCCCCCGCTCGCCGAGTACGCCGGAAACTACGCCTCGCGGCTCGCCTCGCTCAATCTTGCCATCGCCAATGGCCGCCTCGCCGTCCACGAAACCGCCCCCGATGGCGGGCGGGCCCAGGTCGCCTTCGGTTCACAGCCCGCCCCCCTCACCTTCACCGCCCCCGATCGCATGGCCGTCATCGAAGGCCCTCGCCGTGGCGAACGCGCCGAATTCCTCCGCGACGCCGATGGCCGCATCGCCTTCCTCCGCTGGGATGGCCGCCTCGCCCGGCGGACAGGGTAGGCTACCGGGCGTGGTCCTCACCATTCGCACGGCGACCCTCCGGGATGTCCCCGCTATCGCCGCGGTGAACGTCGCCTCCTGGCGGGCGGCCTACCGCGGACAGTTCCCGGACCATGTGCTCGACGCCCTGAGCGTGGAGGAACGCAGCCAGAGGCGGGGCGAATGGATGGCGAACGACGGGGACGAGATGCGCCACTGGGTGCTGCTTTCGGACGACCGGATCGCTGGCTACGCCGACACCGGACCGGCCCGCGACGTTGGCCTCGCCGGCAAGCCGGGCGAGGTCTGGACGATCTACCTCCATCCGGATTTCTGGGACGCTGGCGCCGGGCGCCTCCTCTTCGCCCACGCCGTCGATGACCTCCATGCCCACGGTTTCCGTCCGCTCGTCCTCTGGGTGCTCGAAACGAACGCCCGCGCTCGCGCCTTTTACGAAGCCGCTGGCTGGGCCTCGGATGGCGCCACCAGGAAGGACGACGAACCCGGCTACACCGTTTACGAGGTTCGCTACCGCCTGGGGTAGACTGGCGGCACTTCCCACGGAGCACGCCACCATGGACCCTCGTCTTCAACCCGTCCTCGCCGCCACCAACGCCAACCGCACCACCTTCGAAGCCTTCTGCCGCTCCCTCACCGCCGAAGAACTCGCCCGCGCCGTCCCCGAGGCCACCTGGGCCGTGAAGGACTACATAACTCACCTCGCCACCATCGATATCTGGGTCGGCGATTGGTTCAACCACCTCGCCGCCGGCAACGTTTGGTCGCCCCTCGCCGAGGATGGCGGGCCCTTCAACATCGACGACTGGAACGAGATCGAAGTCGTCGCGCGTCGCGGGAACACGGTCGACGAACTCCTCGCCGAGGCGGCGAACCATCGCGAAAAGCTGCTCGCCACCTGGGAGCGCTTCTCCCCCGAAGTCCTCGACGCGAAGTTCAAGTTTCGCGGCCCCGAGATCACCTTCCTCCATTACCTCGAACTCTGGGCCACGCACGACCCCGCCCACACCCAGGACATGCTCCGCGCCCTCCCCAACCGCACGCCGGACGCGAAGACGAACTAGACCGGGCCCAAGTTCCGGCGCGGCCCTCAGGCTGCGGTGACACCCCTCGCCCAGCGCACTGGGAGAGGGGCAGGGGGTGAGGGTAAGATGTCCGGCAACGCACCGAACCTACGCAAGTGAGTACTCGCCAGCCCGCTCGAGCGGTCACCGCGACAGCTGACACCGCTCGGCTCATCGCCACCCCCAGCGATCCGTCACCCCCATCCCTCGCCGCTCCTTGGCATCCTGGCGCCTTGGCGATTCACTTCGCCCACCGCCTCAGTAGTGGAACCGCAGTTGCACCACCACGAGGTCGTCGCCCTCAACGTGGTAGACCAGCCGGTGTTCCTCCGTAATCCGCCGCGACCAATGCCCGGAGAGAGCCTCCTTCAGAGGTTCCGGCTTCCCCATCCCAGCGTAGGGACTGCGAAGGGTGTCCTCGAGCAGCGCGTGAATCCGGTTCGCGATTCGCCGGTCCTTCTCAAACCAGCAGAGATACTCGTCCCACGCCTGGTCAGTAAACGTGAGCCTCACGGGTTCAGGTCGGCGTCAAGGTCGATATCCCGAGGGCGTGCCAGCCCGCGATTGGCCTGCGCGATCGACTCCCGCAGCGCCTTCGCGTTCGCCGGACTGCTCAGCAGGTACGCCGTCTCATCCATCCGCTCATACTGGTCCAGCGTCATCAGCACGTACGCTTCGTCGCCCCGCCGCGTGATGATAACCGGGTCGCAGTCGTCCCGGACCCGGTCCATGGTGCTGGCGAGGTTCTGTCGTGCGTGCGAGAAAGTGATAGCCCTCATGTGTACATGATCGTGTACACATGAGGGCCTGTCAACAGCTCAAGCCGCCTCTTCGGCCCCAAGCCGCTCCGATGTCGAAGGACGCAGCCTCGGCGGAAGCCCGTTCAACTCTTCGCCGCGCCGCTCCCCGGGATGCCCGCCGCCCCATCGCCCGTGTACAACCCGCGGCCGTTGTTCACCTCGCGCCAGTGCGTGTGCGCGAGGGTGTGCATGATGAAGACAGTCTGCATCGCGTTCCACTGGCCCTGCGCGTCGAGCGTCTGGTTGATCGCTTCCTTCGTCATCTTCAGGCCGAAGAGCGGTTTCTCAGCGATCTTCCTGGCGAGCGTCTCCGTGTACTCCCGAAGCTCGGCCGCCGGCACGATCTCGTTCACCATGCCCAGCCGCCATGCCTCCTTCGCGGGGAGCCAATCGCCGGTGTAGAGGAACTGGCGCGCCTTCCGGTGTCCCAGCTCCCAGGGGTGAGCGAAGTACTCGACGCCCGGGATCCCCCAGCCCACTACCAGGTCCCGGAACTCCGCGTCGTCGGCGGCAACGATGATGTCGCACACCCAGGCCAGCATCAGCCCGCCCGCGATCGTCTTCCCCTGGACTTCGGCGATCATCGGCTTCGGGATGTTCCGCCAGCGCCGGCACATCTGGAGGTAGATCTCCTCCTCCCGCGCCATCGCCCCCTCAGCCCCCGGCAGGTCGAAGTTCGCCCACGTGCCAACGGGCCGGACATCGGCGAAGGCGAGGCCGGTGCCTCCGCGCATATCGTGGCCCGAACTGAAGTGCGGCCCTTCTCCCGAAAGGATGATGACCTTCACCTGATCATCCTGATTGGCGGCGTCGAAGGCGTCGTTCAGGTCGTGCGTGAGCTGTAAGTCTTGGGCGTTGCGCGCCTCCGGACGGTTCATCGCGACACGCACGATCTCCGGCGTAAGGTGGGTGTAGAGGACGGTCTTGAACGTTGGGTCAGCCATGGTTCGCACCTCGCCCGTCGGGCGTTCAGAAGATGGCGCAGTATATATCGCTCCTGGGGCGATCACGCCAGCGCCAGTGGCCAAAACTGGCCGCTCGGCCAGCAAAATCGCCTGTGCTAGGCTATGTCATATGAAGCGCCGCACCTCCGTCCTGCTCGACGAACACGTCTACGAAGGCCTCCAGCTCCGCGCTCGCGCCCACGGCCGCACCGTGAGCGATGAGATCCGCGTCGCCCTCGATGCCTCGCTTGCCCAGGAACCCGCGGCAAACGCCGATCGTAAACCTGGAGGTCCGAACCAGGGCCTGCTCGATTCGATCGCCGGCATCTCTCCGCTGCTTGCCGAAAGCGGACGCGCGATTCCTCCGGCGGGCGATCCTGGCAGCCTCTGGGCGAGCTACATCGCTGAGTTCGAGGCCCTGGACATCGATTCACCGGTTCCTGCCTCCGATGTGAAGGATTGGATTCGGTCAGGCCTCGCTCGCAAGCTCGATGCCGCCTTGGCCGAGGAAGGTCGGTGATTCTGGCCGATACGTCGGGAGTCGTCGCTACGCTGGTTCGCCAGGACCCCGCTCACGAGCGCGCTGTTCGTTACACGCGTTCGCTTCGTGAGCCGCTCTACCTCCCCACCGCTTGCGTCGGTGAGATTGGGTATTTCTTGGAACAGCGCGCCTCGGCCGATGTGGAAGCCCGGTTCCTCCGGAGTCTGACCACGGGACCGTTTCTGGCCATCGAGGCTCAAGCTCCCGACTACCTCCGCGCCGCCGACCTCGTCCTCCAGTACGCCGACTTCCCCCTCGGCGCCGTCGATGCCCTCATCGTCGCCATTGCCGAGCGCCTCAATGTCACCACCATCCTCACCCTCGATCGCCGCCACTTCTCCGCCGTCAGGCCCCTCCACCGCCGATCGTTTACCCTCGTCCCGTGAACCCAGACCCAGTCGCCCTGCTCTCCCTCGCCAGCGCTACCGCCCGCGAAGCCGGCGCCATGATCGCCGCACGCGCCGGCCACCTCCGCACGGATGTCGCCACCAAGTCCACCCCCACCGATATGGTCACCGAGGTCGATCGGGATTCTGAGGCCCTGATCGTCGCCCGCATCCTCGCCGCCCGCCCCGCCGACGCAATCCTCGGCGAGGAGGGCGGTGGCCAACCGGGCACGAGCGGCGTTCGTTGGGTGATCGACCCGCTCGATGGCACCACGAACTACCTCTACGGCTACCCCGCCTACGCCGTCTCCATCGCCGCCGAATACCACGGCGAAGTGGTCGCCGGCGTCGTCTTCGACGCCTCCCGCGGCGATATCTTCGAGGCCGCCCTCGGCCACGGCGCGACCCTCAACGGGCAGCCCATCCGTATCTCTGGCAGGACCGACCTCGCCACCGCCCTCACCGGCACCGGCTTCGGCTACGACCCCGAACGGCGGGCACTCCAGGGCGCCGTCCTCGCCCACCTGCTCCCGTGCATCCGCGACATCCGCCGCGGCGGCTCGGCCGCGCTCGACCTCTGTGCCGTCGCCTGTGGCCGCCTCGATGCCTTCTTCGAACTCGGCCTCGGGCCGTGGGATTGGGCGGCCGCCTCGCTCGTCATCCGCGAAGCCGGCGGCGCCACCTTCGCCCGCATCGAAGACGGCGCCATCAGCCTCGTCGTCGCCGGCGAAGCGAGCCTCGTCCCGCCGCTCCGCGACCTCGTCCTCCAGTTGGAAGCGAACCACCTCGCACAACCGGGGATGGCATAATGTCCCCATGCCCGTCCGCGATCTGCCCATAGCCTGGCCCGAAGACGAAGTCGCCGCGTTCTGCCGCCGCAACCACATCCGTAAGCTCTCGCTCTTCGGCTCCGTCCTTCGCGACGACTTCACGCCCGAAGGCGACATCGACGTCCTCGTCGAATTCGAAGAGGGCAAGACCCCCGGCTTCGCCTTCTTCGGGATGGGAGACGAACTCGAAGTGACCGTGGGGCGGAAGGTCGATTTTCTGACGAAAGAGTTCCTGAACCCTCGCTGGATGGACCGCACGCTGGCCGCCGCCGTCGATGTCTATGTCGCAGCGTGACATCAGCTTCACCTTGCTCGATATGGTCGAGTACGGCGGGCAGGCGCTCGCATTCGTAGCCAGCCGCTCACGTAGCGATCTCGACACAGATGTGCAGCTACGATTTGCCGTCATCCGTGCCCTGGAGATATTCGGGAGGCGGCGGCGCGCATTCCATCTGAGTTCCGTGCGGCTCACCCCGAAATCCCATGGCGAACCATCGTTGCCACCCGCAACCGGCTCATCCACGCCTACGAGCGCGTGAACAACGACATCGTCTGGGCCGCTGTCGTCAACGAATTGCCGCGATTCGTGTCGCTTCTGCGTGACCTCGAGTCCGCATCGAGGGAGTAACCACCTCGCCCGGCCCCAGATGGCATAATGTCCCCATGGCCGTCCGCGATCTGCCCATAGCCTGGCCCGAAGAAGCCGTCGCCGCGTTCTGCCGCCGCAACCACATCCGCAAGCTCTCGCTCTTCGGCTCCGTCCTCCGCGACGACTTCACGCCCGAAAGCGACATCGACGTCCTCGTCGAATTCGAAGAGGGCTACCGCGCCGGCCTCGCCTTCTTCGGCATGGGCGCCGAACTCGAGACGATCCTCGGTCGCGACGTGGACTTCGGAACTCCTGCGATGCTTCACCCTGGGTGGGCCCGCGAGGCGCTCGACGAGGCACGGGTCGTCTATGTCGCGGCATGACCCCCTTTGGTACTTGCGGGACATGGTGGCCTATGGCCGCGAGGCGATGTTTCTCGCGGACCGCCAATTCAGTCCCGATCCGGATGCCGTCAGAGTCGCCCTGCTTGCCGCGGAACGGCTCCTCGAGATCTTCGGTGAGGCAGCGCGCTCGGTGCCAGCTGACCTCCGAGAACGGCATCCTGATATACCTTGGGCGCAGTTCACGGGCATGCGGAACGTGCTCATTCATGCCTACCACCGCATCGACCCCGTTGAAGTCTGGAAGACGCTCTCCACTGACCTTCCTCATCTCATCCCTCTCATCGAACTGGTGATCAGGGCGGAGGAGTCGACGGGTGCTTCGGGAGAATAACCACCTCGCCCGGCCCCAGATGGCATAATGTCCCCATGGCCGTCCGCGATCTGCCCATAGCCTGGCCCGAAGCCGAAGTTGCCGCGTTATGCCGGCGCAATCACATCCGCAAGCTCTCGCTCTTCGGCTCCGTCCTCCGCGACGACTTCACGCCCGAAAGCGCCATCGACTTCCTCGTCGAGTTCGAGGAAGGCTACCGCGCCGGCCTCGCCTTTTTCGGCATGGGCGCCGAACTCGAAGGCATTCTTGGGCGCGATGTGGACTTCGGAACTCCTGCGATGCTTCACCCTGGGTGGGCCCGCGAGGCGCTCGACGAGGCACGGGTCGTCTCTGTCGCGGCCTGACGACCTCTTCGCCATCGAGCAGATGTTGGCGTACGCGGAAGAAGCTGTTGAGGTCCCCGCGCGCTGCAGGCTCCCGCATGTGGAGATCGGCTCCCCCCTCGCCCAGCGCACTGGGAGAGGGGGCCGGGGGGTGAGGGTCGCGCGTCAGACGACGGAGTCCGTTCCGGCACCCGGGTCCTGGGCCGGCGCAAGAGTCTGACGCCCACCCCGGCCGACTCTGGCCAGCCGTCCAACTAACCGTTGAACCCCGTATACTCCGCCCCATCTCTCCCCCCGTGAGGCTTCCTACCATGGACTATCGTAATCTCGGCCGCTCCGGCCTCCAGGTCTCCGTCGTCGGACTCGGCTGCAACAACTTCGGCATGCGCATGGATATGGATGCCACCCAGGCCGTCGTCGATAAGGCGATCGATCTGGGCGTCACCCTCTTCGATACCGCGGATGTTTACGGCGGCTCCGGCAAATCCGAAGAGTTCCTCGGCAAAGCCCTCGGCGGCCGCCGCCACGATGTCGTTCTCGCCACCAAGTTCGGCATGAAGATGGGCGAGGGCCCGTTCAAGTCCGGAGCCAGCCGCAAGTACATCGTCGCCGAATGCGAAGCCAGCCTCACCCGCCTCGGCACCGACTACATCGACCTCTACCAGATCCACACACCCGATCCTTCAACCCCGATCGAAGAGACCATGCAGGCCCTCGACGACCTCGTCCGCGCGGGAAAAGTGCGGTACACCGGCCACTCCAACTTCACCGGCTGGATGACCGCCGAAGCGCACTACATCGCTCAGATGAAGGGCATCACCCCGTTCGTCTCCGCCCAGAACGAATATAGCCTCCTCTTCCGCGGCATCGAAGCCGAACTCGTGCCCGCCATGGAGAAGTTCGGCGTCAGCCTCCTGCCCTACTTCCCCCTCGCCAGCGGCATGCTCACGGGCAAGTACCGCCGCGGCCAGGAAGCCCCCGCCGGCACCCGGTTCGGCGAGTGGTTCAAAGGCCCCTATGGCCAGCGCACCCTCAACGACCGCAACTACGACATCGTCGAGAAGCTCGAAGCCTTCGCCAAGGAGCGCGGCCACACCCTCCTCGAAACGGCCATGGGCTGGCTCGTCACCAAGCCCTACGTCGGGAGCGTCATCGCTGGCGCCACCCGCATCGACCAGCTCGAACAGAACGCCGCCGCCGGCCTCGCCTGGCGCCTGAGCGCCGAAGAGATGGCCGAGGTCAACAAGATCGCCTCCTGACGGCCGGCCGCTGGCGGGTGATGGCCGGAGTTCGCTCTTCCCGTCAGTCCCAGGCCAGCGTGAGCACCCGGAACGCCTCCCGAACGGCCTCCGGGTGCGTCACAAGGTCCCCGAAGAAGCGCAGCCGCGTCTCCAGGTAGTCGAGCGCGGCCGCGCCACTCGTCACGTCGTCGTTCTCCGCCGCCTCCGCGAACAGCGCTTGCCCGAACACCGCTGGCTCCGCGCCGATTGCGGCCGTCGCTGCCGCCTCCGTCAGCGTCGCCCGATCGAGCCCCAGCAGCCGGGCAGCCTGGATCAGCCGAAGGTCAGTCACCCCACCAGTATGCCCCAGCGCGGGCCGTCGCGTGCCTACCCCCGACGGAGCAATCATCCGGACAGCTCGACCCCGCCCGGCCCACGCCACACCCCAGATAGCCGCGCCCCTCAGCGGGCGCGGATTGTTCGAACCCTGCCCCGCCCGCGCCCTTTCCGCACTGTAGCCGCGGCCCACCGGGGCCGCCTACCACGCTGGATCCCCAAGCGCCGCCACCACCCGCACAGTACCGCGACGACACAGGAGCGGTCACCCCAGGCCGCTCGACTCCGCCCGGCCACGCCACACCCCAGGTAGCCGCGCCCCTCAGCGGGCGCGGGTTGTTCGAACCCTGCCCCCGCCCGCCCCCCAATCCGCACTGTAGCCGCGGCCCACCGGGGCCGCCTACCACGCTGGATCCCCAAGCGCCGCCACCACCCGCACAGTACCGCGACCACTCGGGAGCGGTCACCCCAGGCCGCTCGACTCCGCCCGGCCACGCCATACCCCAGGTAGCCGCGCCCCTCAGCGGGCGCGGATTGTTCGAACCCTGCCCCGCCCGCACCGTAGCCGCGGCCCACCGGGGCCGCCTACCACGCTGGATCCCCAAGCGCCGCCACCACCCGCCCAGTAC
>JANMTH010000154.1:0-1826 GCA_031390305.1 Thermoflexaceae bacterium | reverse complement strand
ACCAGGCAACTGAACGCCTTCGTCCGCCGGCAGTCCGTGATGCAGTGGAGCATCATCGGCGCCCTGATCGGGCTCGTCGTCTTTCAGTTCGGCTTCCTCGCCTATATCGGCCGCAACGAGCTGAGCGGGTTGCTTTCGCTCTTTCCAGGCGGTTAGGCCGCTCACGGGGCGATGCGGCCCTTTTGGCTACGCGCCCGCCGCGGCCTCGCCGCCGGCCAGGGCCGGCGAGCGCCGTGCCGCCTCGGCCTCGGCATACGGCATAATCGTGTCCATCATGTTCACGCGGCTCTCCAGCCGCTTCTGGAGGCCGCTCATCAGTCCGAGCACGCGGAAGATCAGCAGAATATCCGGCGGGATCTGAGTGACGGGGTTGGCCTGCATAATCCGCGAGAGCCGCTCGTTCACTTCGGGCATCACGTCGTTGTCCATATACGGCTTCGCTTCCGGGCCAGACGATTCGAAGAAGCTCCGCCCGAGCGCGACGAGCGACTCTGGATCGTCGGATTTTGTGCGGAAGCCGATCGCCCGGAAGGCCTCGGCCATCGCCTCTTCGTCCTGGCTCATGATAGCGATCGTTAAGCGCGCGTAGTTCAGCCGGAACTCGGGCGAAAGGTCCTTGGAAAGACCGAAGTCGATGAAGACGACGACCGGTCCGGGCAGGATAAGCAGGTTTCCCGGGTGCGGGTCCGCGTGGAAGAAGCCGTGCACGAGGATCTGTTCGCAGTACGCTTCCGTCATGATCTGGGCGACCTGATTCGGGTCGATCCCGGCCTCCAGCAGGCGAGGAATATCGGAGATCTTGATCCCCTCGATGAACTCCGAGGTGAGCACGCGGCCGGCGGAATGCTCCCAGACGACCTTTGGCACGCGGACATCGGTGCGGTGGGCGAGGTCTCGGGCGACATGCTCGCCGCTCTCGCCTTCGCGCTTGAAGTCGAGCTCCATCGGCGTATACCGGGCGTATTCATCCATCAGGATGCGATAGTCGAAGTTCCGCTCGATGCGGGAGAGCAGCCGGACGAGAAACGAGAGGTTGCGCAGGTCGGTTTCGACCAGCCGGCCGATCCCGGGGTACTGGACCTTTACGGCGACATCGCGGCCGTCCTTCGTGAGCGCGCGGTGGACCTGGGCAAGCGAGGCCGAGGCGACCGGCGTTCGCGAGAACTCGGCGAAGATGGCATCGGGATGGGCGCCAAGCTCGCGTTCAATCACCTTCTCGATCTCGTGGAAGGGGCGCGGAGAGACCTGGTCCTGGAGACGTCCGAGGACGGCCACGTACACCGGCGGAGCGATGTCGGCTCGGCTGGAGATGAACTGGCAGGCCTTTATCAGCAGCCCTTCCATACGCGAGGCGAGGCGGTAGAGCCGCTCGGCGTTGCGCTGGTGCTCGGCGTCATAGCGCCGCTCGCGCTCCTGGGGAGTGAGCTTCTTGTTTCGCTGAATGCGTTTGTAGCGGGCGTAAATCAGAAGGAAGTTCCACCCCACCGCCGTGAAGCGGCCAGCGCGCGGAAAGAACGAGAGCGGCGGAGAGCCGGTGTAGGTGCTTGCCATTGTCACGATCGTAGCGGGAAAGAGGGTTCGGAAACCAGCAAGCCGGGCCCCAAGGCCCGGCTCACGATGGTCCGTGGCGCCGCCAGCGTCAGGCCTTGACCGCGATGTCGTCGACTTTCCAGGCGCCCGTGGCGTCGGCGAGCCACCTGGTGACGATTACGCCGCCCGCTCCGTCCGCGTTCTGCATCGTGATGTCGAGCACCTGGTGGGTGCCGTCTTCGTTCGCGCTGCCGAGCTCGAAGCCTGTCGGTGGCGGGCCGCCCGCGGCCTGGACT
>JANMTH010000141.1:0-2584 GCA_031390305.1 Thermoflexaceae bacterium | reverse complement strand
GGTTGTACATGTCCTTGAAGAAGGTCTCCATCATGGCCTTCTTCATCGATTCGAGGAGTTCGTTGAAGCGGGCCTGGGCCTCGGGGTCCATGAACTCGTAGTTCTGGAGCTGCTTCATCTGGCCAGGCGCGTCCTCGGGGAGCTGGCCGAGGAAATCCTTCTTCTTGTTGGCGATGTTGCGGAGCATGTCGGCGAATTCGTTGCCGGGCCGCTGGCCGGGTTGGCCCTGCTGACCGGGCTGTTGCTGGCCGGGCTGTTGCTGGCCGGGCTGTTGGCCCTCCTGGCCCTGTTGGCCGCTCTGCCCCTGCTGGCCGCGTTGCCCTTGCTGGGGCTGGCCCTCCTGGCCACTCTGCTGTTCGCCCCGCTGGCCGTCGCCCTGTTCTCCCTGTGAGGGGTCGCCTTCGCCCTGTTCGCCCTGGGGCTGTTGGCCGTTGGCTTCATCGAGGCGCCGATCGAGCGTGTTCCGCTCCATTTCGACGATCTCTTCGAGCTGGCGCTTGAGGTCGTCGAAGACCGAATTGAGGTTGAACCGGTCGAGTTGCTGGCGGCGCTGCTGGCGGAGCTGCTGGAGGAGGTCGCGGAGGCCCTGCATCCGCTGGCCCATCGGGTCCTTCATACCGCGCTGCATGAGGTTGCGGAGCGCGTGTTGCAGATCGCCGAAGTTCATCAAGTCGTCGGTCAGGTTGTCGAGGATGGCGTCAGCTTCGAGCGGAGGGACATCCTGCGTACCATCCCACATCGAGTACCGGAATCGAACGGCCATGAACAGCCTCCCAGATTGGGGCCGGTGGCGACCCTCACGGCTACGGTAACGAAATTCGCCTGCCCCCACAAATCGGGCGGCGGCCTGTAGAGTTCGGCCAGCGGGAAAAGGAGCGCACGATGGAGTGGAGCGAGGGCGAACGGTCCGTTATCGAAGCGGCGCAAGGGCTGCGGCCGCTGGTGCGGGAGCGCCGCGAGGCGATCGAACGGGAGCGGCGGCTGCCGGACGATCTCGTCGAGGGGATGGCGCGAGCTGGCATCTTTTCGACCTACCTGCCGGCGGAACTGGGCGGGCTCCAGATCCGGCCACGGGCGGCGCTCGAGGTGATCGAGGCGATCGCGCGGGAAGACGGCTCGGCCGGGTGGAACGCGGCGATCTGCGGGTCGCAGGGCCTCTACCTCTCGCGGCTGGCTCCGGGGCCGGCGCGAACGGTGCTGGCGAGCGGCGGCCGCGGGATCGCCGGGTCGTTCGGTCCCGAAGGCAAGGCGGTCGCCGAGGGCGGGGGCTACCGGCTCAATGGGCGCTGGCGCTTCGCCAGTGGCATGCACCAATCGGCCTGGCTGATGGCCCCGGCAGTGCTGATCGGCGATGACGGCCCGCTCCGGGACGAAGCCGGAAACGTGCGAACGCGGGTGATGCTCCTGCCCAAGGAGCAGGCGACCCTCCTGGATACCTGGGATGTCGGCGGGATGCGGGGCACGGGGAGCCACGACTTCACGCTCGAAGACGTGTTCGTCCCGGAGGAGTTCACGTTCGGGCCGATGGACGCGGGCCTGTACGGGGGCGCCCTCTACCGCGTCCCCATCCTGATGGCGTTCGGAGCGGGCATACCCGGAGCCTGCCTCGGCATCGCCCGCGGCGCTATCGACGAGCTGGTACGGCTGGCGGCGGAGAAGCGGCCGACGCTCTCGCGGTCGGCCCTGCGCGAGCGGCCCTCGGTCCAGCTCCAGGTGGCCGAGGCGGAGACGATGGTCCGGGCGGCGCGGCTCTTCCTCGAACAGGCGCTGGATTCAACCTGGCGGCAGGCGGAGGATGGTCTCGCGGCCTCGATCGAAGATCGGGCGGTTCGGCGGCTGGCGATGTGGAACGCGGGGCGCTCTTCGGCCGTGGCCGTGCGGCTGATGTACGAGGCGGCCGGGACGACGGCGATCTATGCGAGCAGCCCGCTGGAGCGGGCCTTCCGCGATATCCACGTCGCCGCCCAACACGTCACCATCGGCCCAATGGCCCAGGAGGCGGCTGGGCGGGCGCTGCTCGGGCTCGATCCCGGGTCGCCCTTCGTCTGAGGGCGGAGGGCGGCAACGAATTCACTGAATCCGCCACCCTCCCACAGTTCAGGGATGCCCGGCCGTGGCCGATATTCAACCCGTGGGACGCGACGCGAAGGAACTGCTGAGCCGGGTACAAGAACTGCCACCGCTCCCGGCGGTGGCGGCCCGCGTGATGCGAATGGCCGACGACGACAAGACGAGCGCGATGGATCTCTCCCAGGTGCTCAGCACGGACCAGGCGTTGACGGCGAAGTTGATCAAGATCAGCAACTCGGCGTACTACGGCTTCGCCCGGCGGGTGAGCACGGTACGCGAAGCGGTCCTCGTCCTCGGCTTCAAGCAGGTGCGTCAGGTGGCCGTCGGCACGGCGATCATGACGGCCTTCCAGAGGCCGAAGCGGGACGACGTGTTCGACCTCGACCTGTTCTGGGGGCACTCCGTGGCGGTGGCGGTGGCCGCCGAAGCGCTGGCGAAGAAGACACGCGCGGCCAAGCCCGAAGACGCGTTCACGGCGGGCATCCTTCACGACATCGGCCGGCTCGTGATCCGC
>JANMTH010000090.1:0-4838 GCA_031390305.1 Thermoflexaceae bacterium | reverse complement strand
CGCGGGCGGGGCGCGCAGCGTGCGGGCGGCGGAATTCTTCCAGGACCTCTTCACCGTGGACATGGGCCGCTCGTTCCAGCGCCCGCCGCGTGAACACCTTCACCATCGCCCGCCGGTACTCCGCGCTCGCGTGAAGGTCGGCGTTCAGGTCCTCCAGCCCGTCAGCGGCGACCGCCCCCGCCGCCGCGAACGACTCCGCCGTCGCCGGACGCCCAACCAGCAGCTCTTCCACGCCAGCCAGCCGCTGCGCGTGCGTGCTCGCGCCCGTGACCGCGACACGCGCCGAGCGGATCACCCCGCCCTCGATCTCCAGGACGGCGGCGACGCCGACGATCGCGTAGTGCGAGGCGCGTTGGTGGAGTTTTGCGTAGGCCGCCGTTCGCACCGGACGGAATCGCACCCCAGTGATGATCTCCTCGCGGCCCATGTCCACGGTGAAGAGGTCCTGGAAGAATTCCGCCGCCCGCACGCTGCGCGCCCCGCCCGCGCCCCGCATCTCGATCTCCGCGTCCAGGGCCACGATCACGGCGGGCATGTCGGCCGAAGGATCGGCGTGCGCCAGGCTCCCGCCCAGCGTCCCGCGATGCCGCACCTGTGGGTCGCCGATCTCGCCCGCCGCCTCCGAGACCATTGGGCAGAGTTCCTTCAGCAACGCTGAAGCCTCGACCTCGTGGTGCGTCGTCGTCGCTCCGATTTCGATGCCGCCAGCATCGCCCCGGATCCCGCCGAGCCCGGGTATTCGGGCGATGTCGATCAGGAGCGAGGGCTCCGAGAGCCGCAGCTTCATCAGCGGAATAAGGCTGTGCCCGCCGGCGAGCAGCTTCCCCTCCCCCTTCGACGCTGTCAGACGGGCGATGGCGTCGTCCAGCGTTGTTGCTCGTGCGTAGTCGAATTCGACCGGGATCATGAGGCCCCTCCCTGGATCATCCGCCAGAGCATCTCCGGCCGGAGTGGCATATCGAGGTGTTTCACCCCGAACGGGCTTAACGCGTCTACCGCGGCGTTGACGAGACAGGGCGTCGAGCCGATCGTCCCCGCCTCGCCTATCCCCTTCGTGCCCAGTGGCGTGTGCGGCGACCGCGTCACCGTGTTGTCCAGCTCGAAGCGCGGGAAGTCCGACGCCCTCGGCATCGCGTAGTCCATGAACGAACCCGTGATCAGTTGCCCGTCTTCGTCGTACACGACGCCCTCCATGAGCGCCTGGCCGATGCCCTGCGCGAGCCCCCCGTGGACCTGCCCTTCGACGATCAGCGGGTTCACAATCGTCCCGCAATCGTCCACCGCCACGAGTTTCAGCAGCTTCAGTTCACCCGTGTCGCGGTCGATTTCGACCATTGAGATGTGGCAGCCGAAGGGAAAGGTCGCTCCTGCCGGCTCCCAGAACGCCTCCTCCGAAAGCCCCGAGGACGCGTCCGGATACGGGATGCCCGCGGCCGCCGCGTTCCCGCCACCAAGGTAGGCGAATGCCGCCACCTCCGCGAAGGAGCGCGAGATCGCCGGGCTCCCCGCCACCTGGATGCGGCCATCGATGAACTCCAGCTCGTCGGCCTGCGTCTCGGCCTCGGCGCCGAGCATGAAGGCCGCGAACTCCGCCATCCGGTCCTTCACCTTTTCGCCCGCGTTCATCAGCGCCGTCCCGCCCGCCACCTGCGACCGGCTCCCGAAGGTGCCGGTGCCCGCGCGCACGATCTGGGTGTCGCCATGGTGGATCGTGATGTGCTCGATCGGCACGCCGAACTGCCCCGCCAGAAGCTGGGCGAACGTCGTTTCGTGGCCCTGCCCGTGGGAGGAAGCGCCCGTCGTCGCCGTCACCCGGCCATCCGGCTGGACGAGTACGCTTGCGTGTTCCCAACCGCCGATCCCGCAGATCTCGACGTAGAAGGCGATCCCCAGCCCGACGATCCGCCCCGCCGCCCGGGCCGCGTCCCGCTCTCGCTTCAGCGCCTCCCAGCCCGCGTTCTTCAGAGCCAGGTCGAGCGTCGGTTCGTAGTTCCCCGAGTCGTACAGGTTCCCCGCCTGCGTCAAGAACGGGAACTGCTCGGGCTGGATGAAGTTCTTCCGCCGCAGCTCCGCCGGGTCCATCCCCAGCTCTCGCGCCAGCATGTCCATCCCCCGCTCGACGAAGTAGATGCCCTCCGGCCGGCCCGCGCCGCGATAGGCGTCCGTGGGCGTCTTGTTCGTGAACACTTCGTACAGCTCCGACCGGATCGCCGGGATGTTGTAGACGCCGCTCAGCATCCCGTTCGTTAGCGTCGGGATGAGCGCCGTGAAGAGCATTTCGTAGGCGCCGATATCGGCGATCAGCCGGGTTCGAAGCCCGAGGACCGTGCCATCCCGCTTCGCCGCGATCTCCAGGTCGGCCACGATGTCCCGTCCGTGCGTCGTCGCGACGAACGCCTCCGAGCGGTCCTCGATCCACTTCACCGCCTGCCCGATTCTCCGCGAGACCGCACAGGCGACGTAGTCCTCGCCGTAGATGTTGATCTTCGCCCCGAAGCCGCCGCCCACTTCCGGCGCGATCACCCGCACCTGGTCCTGCCCAAGCCCGAACTGGCCGCAGAGGTAGTTCCGCTCCATGTGCGGGTTCTGCGTCGAAGACCACACCGTCAGCGTCTCCTTGCCCGGCTCCCAGTGAGCGATAACGCCACGCGGCTCCATCGCCGAGGGCGCCAGCCGCTGGTTCCACATCCGCTGCGAGATCACGATCTCGGCTTCGTCGAAGGCGCGCTCGATCGCCGTGTTGTCCATCGTGCCCGCCACCGGATCGACGCCCGTCCCGGCGGGGACGTAGAGCGCGACGTTCGTCCCCGTCTGCCCGAGGATGTTCGTGAAATCCGGGAAGAGGACCGCCGGGTCCCCCGCCAGTGCGCGGTCCGGGTCGACAACCGCCGGCAGCGGCTCGTACTCGACCACGATCGCGTCGGCCGCGTCGCGCGCGATGTACCGGTCTGTCGCCACGACGACGGCCACCGGCTCGCCAGAGTAGCGGACCGTGTCCGTCGCCATGCTGTGGTGCGCCGGCGCCGGGAACGGCGTAAGGATCGGCATCGGCCCGAGCGTCTCGGCTAGCTGTGCGCCGGTAAGTACCAGGTCGACGCCCTCCATCGCCTCCGCCGCCGAAGTGTCGATGCTCAGGATCCGCCCGTGCGCCATGTCACTCCGCTTGAACGCCAGGTGGAGCATCCCCGCGACCTTGATGTCATCGACGTACGTGCCCCGCCCCTGGATGAGCCGGGGGTCCTCCCGCCGCCTCACCCGTTCGCCCACCATCTTCGGTAGCGTCTGCGCCTCGGTCATTGCGACATCTCCTTCCGCGCCGCGTACTGAATCGCGTTCACGATGTGCTGGTAGCCCGTGCACCGGCAGAGGTTCCCCGAAAGGCCATCGCGAATCTCCTGCTCGGTCGGGTCCGGGTTCGCCTTCAGGAGGTCGATCGAGGCCATGATCATCCCCGGCGTGCAGTAGCCGCACTGGAGGCCATGCTCCTCCCAGAAGCCTTCCTGGAGCGGGTGAAGCACGCCATCCGTGGCCACGCCTTCGATCGTCGCGATCTCGTCCCCATCCACCTGGGCGGCGAAGATCGTGCAGGATTTCGCGCTCTGCCCGTTGATCAGCACGGTGCACGCGCCGCATTGGCTCGTGTCGCAACCGACGTGCGTGCCCGTCAGCCCCAGGTTCTCCCGCAACGCGTGCACCAGCAGCGTGCGCGGCTCCAGCGTTACGCGCCGGGCGCGTCCGTTGACCTTCAGTGTGACCGGGATCTGCGCCATCTCTGTTTCTCCTGTCTCTGTCGTAAGTTAGCCGTTGGCCGTTGTTCAGCGGGTGCGACGCTCCACTTCGCTCTCCATGCCCTTGAAGAATTGCCCGATCATCAGCTTCGCCGCCCCCGCGATCAGCCGGGTTCCGAGCCGGGCGATCGCCCCCTGAGCGCGCACATCGCCCGTGTAGCGGACGTGCGTGCCATCACCGTCGGCGCTTAGGACCATGGCGGCGCTGCCCTGGACGCTCCCCGGCTTGCCACTCCCCGAGACCACGAGCCGGTACGACTCGCCCTCCACCCGGTCGGCGACCTTCACCGTGCCGCTATAGGTTCCGCTAATCGCCGCGATCCCGACCTTGATCGTGATGTCGTAGGCGTCCTCGCCCGTCGCCGTCATCGCCTCGCAGCCCGGCATCGCCGCCTTGAGCGAAACCGGGTCGAGCAGCGCCTCCCAGACCATGTCCGGGGGCGCCTTGAACCGATGGTCGCCAGAGATCTCCATGGGGCCGTGCCCTCCCAGGCCGTGACGGCGGAATGGTACGCGCGGATAGCGCGGTGAGCCAGTGAGATGGCGGCCGCTACAGCCTGGTGGGTGGCTGCCCAGCGCCCGGCAACGCCCGCTTTCTCAAGTGACTTTGGGTCGGCCCCAGGTAGTCGCGACCCACAGCGGTCGCGGGCCGCTTACCATCCCCAAGCGCCCGCCATCCGGGCCGTCCAAACCAGAGAGCCCCCTCGCCCGCGACGCAGGAGTCGGGAGAGGGGGTTGGGGGGTGAGGGCTCTCCCGCCAGGCTCGCCTTACGCCGGCGCCAGCTCCGCCTTCGGCGTCTGCGCCAGGCTCACCGGCGCGTCCAGTTCGAACGGGTCCTTCAGGCCGAGTTCGTTCGCGTAGTCCCGGATCGCCGGCACCACCTCCCTGCCCAGCAGCTCGATGCAGCGCTTCGAATCGGCGTGGTCGATCTTTCCGTCGTTTCCCCAGAGGGCGAGGATCCCGACGCGGTTGTTCTCCAGCACCGTCTTCAGCTGCGTGATCACCTGGTCCGGCGTCCCCCAGACGAAGGTGTGTTCGAGTTTCCGCTG